>NZ_JBQSXG010000122.1:0-8738 GCF_052378005.1 Psychrobacter sp. AOP31-B2-9 | reverse complement strand
CTATATGACAGCGTGGATGCTGATGCAAGCGATAGGTAAGTGGTTGTGCGAGCAGACGATAATAGCCATAGCTGCCATCGTGATCCAATTGATGTATGGCCGTTAGGTATAAATGACGGTAATGTAGGCCGCTTGGGGTATCAAAGCTTAAGGTAAGTGTGCTACCGATTAAGTCAGTGAGCGGTGTAAAGGGCGGATGGTGACGCTCATGAATATAGACTTGCAATACATAAGTATCGATACCATGCTGCTGATGTTGTTGATTTCCGTTTGGGTTTAATTGGGCAATGATATCGTCTTCATAAGACGCCTGCATCAGCTTGTTTTGCCACGCTTGATGAGCACTGATGTCTTGCTGCGCACTTGGATAGAGGGCTTGAGTGCTGCCTTCACTAGCATATAGCCTATCAGGGTGCATGGGCAGCACGGTGTTGGTCAAGCGAAGCATGGTAGTGTTCCTATTCTTTGTGCAACGGCATTATGTTTTTTTGAGCGTTGGCATCAAAACATAAGTGTTTGTCTGCCATTATCATTACGTGTGGCAACATCATTCGACGATATTGTTATTTGACGACAGTGTTATTCAACGACAATGTTATTCAACGACAATGTTATTCCTCGAGGGTGAATTCGATACGGCGGTTACGAGTCCGCCCTTCTTCATTATCGTTACTAGCGATAGGATCTGTGTCACCTTTACCTGTCGTACTAAGCCGAGCAGCATCGATGTTTCGACCGATAAGATACTGCTTGACGGCTTCAGCACGATCGTTGGATAGGGCTAAGTTGGCAGTAGGGTTACCGACATTATCTGTATGCCCAGTGATGGTGACCGGTTTATCACCGACCCGCTGCAACACGCCTGCCATATCATCTAAAATACCAAGCCCCATAGGCGTGAGATTAGCGCTACCAGATTCAAACTCGACAATACGGTTGCCAAGAGTCTCATCGATGAGGCGCTGTTCACCTTCTACGATGACCAGCTGGTTATCTAACTGATAGAGGTCGGTTAGGCGTGTAGAAATACGATTTTGGATTGCTTGTTTTTGTTCCAAGCTACTTACTTTGCCATGTAAGCTAATGGTTGTACCATGAATATCGATACGGCCCTGACTAATATTAGAGATGTCACTATCGATAATGGCTGTGGCTATCTGTTGCCAGTTGGTCGGTATACTGATATTCGACCGTACTTCGATCTCATCTCGGATGGTTTTATCGGGATATTGCGCCTTTAGCTTCTCTATAAGCTGCTGCTTGTCTGAGCTAGTCGCAACCACACCTTTGATGACGACAGGTACGTTTGGTGTTAGACCATTATTCTGCGCTGCAACGACAGCCGCACTGATGGGTAGTGTTATAGCAGCCGCTAACAGCAATTTTTTTGAGTGACCCGTTAGCTTGGAGTTTAGTATGTTAGAGAGGACCTTCATTCAAGTGCCTTTTTAATCTTAATAGTATTGAGCAATTATCAAATATAGGTGTCTGATATATAGCGATGACCGCCTATCGTAATATCATCTTTTTGATGCACGATTATTGTGCCAAAAACGTCTTCTTAAACAATTGCCTAGTATCATACAGGTAGAGGTTGTCTTGTAACAAGACTTTATTGAAGCGAGTCAGTCCGATATCCTCATCGATATAACCTTGCGTCCAGTCACTATGAGAGATAACCACCCAATCTTCGGGATAGCTGTCTTCGCTCTCTGATATTTGACTCAGTATATGCCCATCAGGTTTTGTGAAGCTCAATAGTAGGCGATAGCAATTAGAAACACGGTAGAGATAAGTATTCAGATAGAGTTGATGTGGTTGATAAAACCCACTGATCAAATCATGCCAAAAAGTTGCCATATGTATGGAGTTCTCTCTATCAGAAGTGAGTGACCAACAGATGACTTTATTAAGACCTTGAAAGCCTTTGGCAAAAGTAGGCAAAAACAACAAGCCAGTGGCGATGATTTGCTGTATCAATTGTGATTTATCGATGTTCATCAATATGGCGATATCTTGCAAAGTAGAGGTATTGATAAAGTCGTAATAGTGAGTACTGGCATTATTATTGATTCTAATCTGGCTGTGGTTGAGGTAGTCCATCAACTCAGCATTGTCAGTTTTAGACTTAGCTATGCTGAGGATTTCCTGTGTATCGTCCCAAATGGTAGCAGACTTAATTGGTAAATAATTCATCCAGCTTTTTGGCTTGTCAACATACTGGACGCCAAAACCTATAATCGGATAGTTACGATAACTGCTATCGTGACTAGGAATAAGCACACCGGTGATAATCTCATTGGATGTGGTATTCACGTGACTAAAGTTTAAAAAAGCTGTTTTGTTGGTTGTCGTCCTATCTACCAATCTGTCGCTAAATAGTGTTTCTGAGCTGACTAAAGCTTTGCTGACCCACTCATCAATGGCATTGCTTTCAGGAATGTGTGTGCGTGCCCGTACAAAATCGCCACGGGCAGGCAGTTTGCCAAAATATACTAAAGGTAACGATTCAGGAGTCACGGCGTTGGCTCCTGTGTGTCAGTTGTGGTTGTATTGCTATCCGTTGTGGTAGTAGGCGTGTCAGTTTGGTCACTGTCACTGTCACTGTCACTGTCACTGTCGTCAGTCGTGGGCGTCAAGTTCAACGCATTTGGTGCTGGTGTTGGCTCCGTTGTACCATTGTCTTCACTGCGTGGCGCAGTCGGGCTGTTTACTGGGCGCCCAGTTGATGTACCGCTGTTAGCTTCATTACCGTTAGCTGAATTACTGTCAGAGACCGGCATTGCCGAACGTGTAACACCAAGAGCGATTACTTCATCAGGTAGCTTCATACCAGTAAATGGATTGCTTGCACGGCCTTGAGGGGTAGTGCCACCACCACTGCCACTAATCAGTCTAAAGCGTACTGGAATAGTAATGCCATCACCTGACCAAGCCATCTCAAAGATGTCATCGCCAAGTTCAGTGCGGCGAGCACTATTGATCATTCTTTCTACCCCAAAGCTACCCGCTTCTTCAAACACAGTAAAGTCTCTACCGTCATAATCTTTGGCCCGGATACTAGCACCAGGCTGGCTACTTGGGTTGGGCCATACAAATGTGGTCCAAGCTTGGGTGCCCATACGATAGCGAAGCTGCTGACCGTCGACCACAATCGTATATTCAGTCAAGCCACTAACTGGTAATGGCATAATCTGGAATGTGGTTTGGTTAGCCGCACCGTTAGCATTAGTACCACCAGCAGGGCCAGCGCTACTGTTACCAGTATAGTTGGTGAAATAACGACCAAAATCAGCGACAAACTGTGGGTTCAGGCCCAGACCCGCACCATTCCAAATCTTACTTGATATCTGATCACCGCGACGAATGATAAAGGGTGACAGGGTTTCATTAACGAATCGTGCCACATAGCCATCTTCACCAAAGAACTGACCAATCTCTGCAGGTGTTGCCTCTAAGTTGGCATTGGCAGTGAACGGGTATTTTTTCTCTAAATTATCGAGGAAAGGCTTACCTACTTGTGCTTTCCATACCTTGTTAATTTCAGCCTTAGTTGGTGTCAGTAGCATATTGAAGGAGCGTGTGAGTGGCTCACTCAATAATGGGCGGACGAGTTTTTTGATTTCAGAATTGGCTTGGCTGAGTATCTGTTCATCCAAAATTTGTAGCGACTTGGTCAGCTCTGAGCCATCAGGACTTAGCGTCTGTGAAGCAAACAATAACGCATCAGGACCGATGTCATCACTACGCGCAATATTATTGAAGCGTGTTCTAACGTCACCTAGACTTGCTAAGTAATTGTCTAATAAAGACAAGTCTTGATTGTCCTCTCTGGAGACTACCAGTGCATGTATGGATGAGAACTCTTGAGCAATCACACCCGATGGTGCTGCAGGAGTTGCGGCGTCACTACCACCACTGTTGCCTAGAGCTGCTTCTGCCTGTCGTAGTTCGGCCGGGCTCTGTCTCAATATGGTTTGCTTGAACCAATTGACAAATGAGCGTCTAGATTCACCACCATTTGCAGCAGCTGGAGTAGACGCTTTGTTGTCCCATTGAGTCTGACGATCAACCGTTACAAACAGTGTTTTTAATGGTGAATCTGCCGCATTAGATAGCTGACTTAATAGCACCGCATGATCATCGAAACCTTTGCTATCACGAATATATACTTGTGATAAAAACCGCTTCCATTCGCTGATATATTCTTGTTTATAGCGGTTGACCAAGTATTGTCTTATTTGTTCAGGACTGCCTGTCAATGTAAGATCGTTTTGGCTACTGGTTGCTAGTACCCAATCATCTGCTACCACTCTAGTAGTAGCTGCTTTATCGATCTCATCACTGACGAAAGAGTCCCATGCTTGTCTGGTAAAAGTGCCTGAAATAACGTAGCTACCGAGTAAGGCTTCATTGGCAGTATCTTGAGTGATTTGAGCGACTGTTACGGATGGAAAGCGGGCAGAGGCGCGCATTTTTATTTCAGAGTAGACCCGATCACGAGCAGGTTGACCCTTACTAACTTTTGACAGGGTATTGCGTGTATTGTCTACCAGTCCCAAGTCGTTTTGAATAAGTGGAAAAGCAGGGTCATCGACATGAGCCAGTGTGAAGCTCAAGATACGCTCGGCTTGGCGAATCATTTTATCACGTGGCATATCGGCACGATTAGATTCAAGCCAATTACGCCAAAAACGCGTCATCTGATCGCTTAAATGACTGGTTTCGAGATGTTCATGACTACTCAGCATGAGATAGGCTTTTAGGGCATTATAGGCATCTTCAACATCTGTAGGATCGGATTGAATATAAGCGTCATTGGTCGCTGCTTCCTCAGCCGTATCGTCAGAAGCTTCTTCTGTGCGCACTTCTAGCTGTGCTGCATTTGAATTCACCTCTGTCAAAAATTGCTCAATATTTTGTTTGGTAGGTGCCAACACAATGATGCCAATACCGTTATAGTACTCAGCCAATAGCTTTTGCTTAAGCTTATCACCCTGATACAGACCAAAGCTTAGAGACAAGGGTTTGTCTTCTTCGTAGCCTTCGAGTTGTTCTATTCGGCTTTGTAAGATATCAAGCGACTCAAGCTGCGACTGTAGATCACCATTAGCGCTTTTCTGTAGCTCGGCGACTTGTTGTAAGTCAGCCACGACACGTTCAGAGAGTTGCTTGTTATTAGTATATGACCATGTCCATAGACCTGCTGCCACACACAATGCAACCACAGCAGCTAGGGTCACAATCGCACGATGACCACGTTTATTACGGTTTTTATGCTGTTTGACAAGATGCTTATCTTTTAAGATGACTTTTGAAAATAAATCTTGCAGAAAATAAGGCTTGTCTGCAGCTTCCTGCTGCGCATTAAGTGGTATGGCAGGTGGACGCAAGTCATAGTTTTGTACCATTTGTAGCGTCATTTGGCTGCTAACTTGCCCATCCTGTAAGGCGCTGGTAAAGTAAAATCCGCGCAGGATTGGCTTAAACTGGAAAGGGTTGTCTTCAAACAAAGCATGCATCAGCGTTCGTATCATTGGACGTAACGACTGAAACTCCATAGGGAAAGTCATAAGACTGGGAGACACGGTCCGCTGATGACGCAAAGATAATTTGGTTGTGCTCAAATCTTTTAGACCATTGACCAATATACCAAAATGATCTTCAAAAACATCGGTGATATTTATATTATCAGGATCTTCCGGGTAGGGAATGGTCGCACCCCAGACTTGATCGCGCTCTTCTTGTTCATAGTCATTAAAGAAATCACGGAAGCCTGAAACCAAATCCATCTTGGTAAAGACTACATAAACAGGCGCATAGACTTCTAGTTGTTCAGTTAAATCTTGGACACGGCTGCGTAAGTTTTTGGCCAAATCTAATGCATAGTTGGGATCATTTTTGGTCAGCTCAGCGATACTAACGGCGATGATAATGCCATTAATAGGTGCTTTAGGTCGGTTCTTTTTGAGTAAACTTAAAAATGACAGCCATTCTGAGCGATCTTCTTCATATACAGAATAGCGTCCAGCTGTATCAAGCAAAATTCCTTCGGTCGAAAAAAACCAATCGCAGTTCCGTGTACCGCCAACCCCTTTTACAGACAGTTTATTAGTCTGATCCATAAATGGGAATTTTAAGCCGGAGTGTAGTACCGCTGAGCTTTTTCCTGCTGCTGGATTACCAATGACCATATACCATGGCAGCTCATACAATGCCGCTTTACCTGTTTGATCGCCAATTTTGGATTTACGAATGGTTTTAATCGCATCTTGCATTTGCTCACGTAAGGCTTGCACCTCTTCGGTGTTTTCATCTTTTGCTTTATTAGCGCTATCTTCGCCATCATTGGCATTGTCTTCTACCAAATCTGCCAAATCCTCTGACGATTTTTTACGCTTTTTCCATAGATGATAAGCGACAAAACCTAGCACAGTACAGGTGATTAAGATGCCAATAATAATGTAAAAGGTTTTGATGGGGACATAGTCATATAATAAGACTAAGGCGACTATGATGCCCAAAGCTACTAGCACTCTTGGGTTATAGATAAGATGAAAAAACCTTGAAAACATGCGTGCTACCTAGTGTAATCTTAAGATAATAAAATGAGTGTCTACAACGATACTGTTCATCAAAATGATGCCATCAAAGCGATGTCGTTAAAAGCCATGTCGCTAAGAACTGTGTCACTAACAACTATGGTTCTGACTTCTGAGAGTCATCTGCTAACCACAGTATAGAGCAATGCTTATGTTGAGTAATCAAAAACAGGCTGTCTGACTCTTGTTGGTCTTTTTCTGCTAAGTCAACAAACAACGATAGGCTAATAAATGACTTTAACCAGTTATTGAATGGCATATAATGCCCTAAATGGTATTCATTTACTAGAGCGCCTTTTGTGATAAACGCCTCAACAAAGCTCATATATACCGACATATCATAAGGTTGTGTTGATGGATTAATGTCTGATATAGCTGTAATACTAGTATCTAATGGTGCAACATTAGTCTTGGTTTCGGTGTCGTCTGGCTTTGTTGTGGGTTTGTTTAGCGTTTTTGGCGATGCAGTATTAGTCGGTACTAATGACAGCTCGTTATCTATCAGTAAGTTTTTAATAGTTGTTAAGTGGTTTAGGTAACCACGTCTATTATTCATGCGTTCAGTAGTATGGCTATCGTGATGTTTAGCATCAGGTGTATGCACCTCTGTCAATAAAACGCTGGTGCTGGTTTCAATATTGAGTAAATCTTGAGCCGCTTTATTAAAAAATACTAGCAATGCACCAGCCTCAGTGGGAACGATATTAGATGTTTGCTGTGAGTGTAGGTGCGTATCGAGCCAATCATCACTCATTTGTGAGTCTACAATGAGCAATAGGCAAAGATCAGGAATCGCTGACTGTGATAACGATACAAGGTGTTTATTAATGAATCCAGCAGGATCGTGAGTGGCTATATCATCTATGTGCTCACTTGTTACGCTATCTGCTGATTCGTTATCATCAGCTACAATCACTGTGAAAGAAAGCAGTATGTCAGAAATGCCGTAAGTCGCTAATTGCTCTTTTATTGCCGTGATAAGAGGCGCGGAGTCAGCACTAGCAGGCAGACATAGATAGATAGGTAGCTTGGACAAGTAGCTATTAGACGCAGTTGACATTGAGTCGTCATCACTCTCTTGCTCGGCACTCACTAAGTAATGCTGCTGCCATTCGGGATGAATATTGATAGCTGAGTTAGACTGCGCATTGTCTTGCTGATGGTGTTGATAGAAGTGTTCTGCGAGGACAGATAATAGCTCATCACTCAATGCAATTTGCTCATGAATTAATGAGCATAAACGCAAAGTAGTATCATCTAGTGTGGCTATACGTTCTGTACGTGCATCACTCTCCTCAAACCTTTCCTGATTGACATGGTTATCTAAACGGTTGTTATCTAGACTGTTATCAAAATCTGTATCTTCTACATGATCATTGGATCGATAGCTATAGGGTAGTGAAGCAGCATCGGTAAGTTCTTTGATGGGTTTAACCAACATCGGCATACCATCAAAATTTGTCAGATCTTCACTTAATACAGTTAGGTCTTGGTCATTGTCAATAACATCAGACCAGCTATTTCCTTCAGGTAAGCAAACGCGGCTAAATATAAATAATTGGTGGATATCAGGCAGTTTGACATTTTCTTTTTTGTCTGACGTCTCTCCTAAGCTTTCAGCTTTATCACTGGCTCGTTTGTCCAGCTTCTTTTGCCACCACAATAGAGCAACGATGGTGCCAATGAATAGTAATGGGATGGCCACGAACCACAGTATTAATCCAGATGAAGTAAGCTGTCGCGCATTGTCTTCAAAGTACATCCAGACTACGATGAGATATAGCACCAGAAATATCACCAAAGCCCGGCGTCCATAAGACAGTATTTTTTTTGCGCCCACTGATACAAACTCCTGATTTGTTGAGTTATGATTGTCGTTGCTATTAGATAGCCAAACTTACTAGGCAGTATTTTATGGTATTAATAGACTTCTTTCTACTATATTTGACGACTTTATTTCACTTACCCACAGCTAGATTATAAGAGCATGGCACAGTTACAAAGTCTTTATCGAATGAGATGACGCTATAATAATCAGTTATAGCAATGATATGCAGCAAATAGCAGGAAATGCAGATAGTATGCGAGCAGTATAAAGAGACATTAGAGGAGTTTAATGTGATTAATTTTTTTTAT
>NZ_JBQSXG010000121.1:0-8882 GCF_052378005.1 Psychrobacter sp. AOP31-B2-9 | reverse complement strand
GATTGTTTATTAGTAGAATTTATTTATAATAAATACTAAACGTACTACCGCCTGCAGCATTAGCTTGATGGGTAAGTTGCCAGCCCATATGCGTTATGATGCGCTGAACAATACTTAGACCTAACCCTGTGCCATCAACCTTATAGCTCGTATAATCTTTTGACGAGAACTTATCAGTTAATTGCCCATCATTTTTCTTTTGCTCTAAACGCTCAAACCTTTCATAGAGTAGAGGCATCATCGCTTCAGGAATACCCAAGCCAGTATCGGTAACGGTGATTTTTTTATCGTCAATAATAATAACTACCTCACCCTCATCCGTGTATTGAAAGGCATTCTTTATTAAGTTGCCTAGTGCCATTTTTAGTAATTCAGGTCGTACGTAGGCAAAATACTCTTGTTCAGCGACTACTGCATAAGTCACAGTCTTATACCGTAGCAAATACTTTAAGCGTTCCACTTCATTGTTAGCAATGCTATTGATAGAGGTTTGCGGAGCGTCCAGTTTTTCAGGAGCACGCGAGAGTAGTAATAACGCGCTGATAATCTCAGAGGTCTCTTTAGCTGTAGTACTAATACGATTAGTAAACTCGCTCAAACGGCTATCGCCTTCTAATTGAGAAGCCAGTACTTCTGATGCACCCATAATAATCGTCAAAGGCGTGCGCAGCTCGTGGCTAACATCTCCAGTAAATAGCTGCTCACGTTTGAGATACTGCTCAAGCTTATGATTCTTCTCATCAATAGCGCGTGCTAATACGCCAACCTCGGAGGGCAAATGGGTCAATTCGGTTAAGTTTTGATGATCGGTTTCTACTGCTTTTTTTAAGTCTAATAAAGGTTTAGTAATTTGCCTAGAGGATAGCTGAGAAAATATTGCGGCAATTAGTAAGCTTAAAATAACGGCAACTCTTAAGGCATTGGCAAAGATGTCTTCTAGGTGTTCAAAAATGGCAAGGACAGGGTAGTTCCCCATTACCATCTCAGTGTCTTCTAAATAGGTTAAAACATAGCGTTGTTTATTTTGCTGATAGATGAAGAAATGTAGATTAGTTCTAACATTGCCATCTTTGGTGGGCACGGTTACGGGCATCTCTTGCACTGTCTCGGTTGCCAAAGCTTTTAAATTATCAGGTGCATGATTATAGCGATAAATTTTTATGCCCAGATCTGCAGTGTAGACAGGCTGATCGCCATCCTTTTCTTGACTAAGCTCTAGCTGTTGCAGTAAGCGAGCTTTGACCAACTCTTGCTCCATCCTTGTCTCAGCGTACATAAAAATACTGACGAAAGCAGCGCAAAGTAATATGGCAAATAAAAAATATGACAGTCGAAATTTATTAGCGATAGAGTCGAGGCTGAACATGGCATTTACTTCATAGTATAAGGTAGTAGAAAGAGGATAGGAGGTATAACTAGGACGACTCTTAATCAGATTGAGTCTGTAAATCGTACTAAGATATTCTACACTTTATCGGGATCAACAATTTGATAACCCACTCCAGGCATCGTCATTATCATAGGTCTGGCAAATGGCTTGTCGACTTGTACGCGCACACTATGCATATGAGTCCGTAGCGCATCGCTACTTGGAATATCCTCACCCCATACCTTTTCCTCAAGCTCACTTTTACTGACGACTCGTGGCGACGCATTCATTAATGTTTCTAAAATTTTAAACCCTGTTGGTGTCAGTTTTAGTGATGTACCTTCTCGTCTAATCGTGTGCTCATTAGCATTTAAGGATAATGGTCCGACAGCTAAGCTGTGCTCAAAATGCTCATCTTGGTGTCGACGGATAAGCGCTTTAATCCGTGATTCTAATTCAATGAGTGAGAAGGGTTTGACCAGATAATCATCAGCGCCACTATCGAAGCCTGCGACTTTATCCAAAATCGTATCACGAGCCGTCAGCATCAATACAGGGGTTTTATTATGTAGCTCTTCTCTCAGTTTTTTACATAGCTTGGTGCCGTCCATACCCGGCAGCATGACATCTAATAAAATAACGTCATAGCGATTATTTGCAGCGAGTGTTAAGCCGCTAATGCCATTATGAGCGTTGTCCAGCTCAAAACCTTTTGGTTCAAAAAAGGCATAAATATTGGCGACGATATCGGGATTGTCTTCGATGATGAGTATCTTGTACATAGTGGTCTCGTGCATAAATGCTAGCAGGGCTTATGATAAAGGTCTTAATGGGTAGATTTAAAGAAGGTTGGCGCTGCTGCTACCTCATCGGTAGTAATACCAAAAAAGTTAAGTAAAGTTGGGGTGATAAAGTCATGTGATACGGGCTGATCAATCATACTAACGAGACTACTTTTATCAATATTATTACTATTAGGTGACCAAATAATGACAGGCACCTGCTTTTGCGCATCAGGTGCGATAGCGTAGGGCATGCCATGCAAGTAAATATTATTCTCGCCTAAACTTTCGCCATGATCGCTAATATATACCATTATGACATCATAGTCCTGCTCATACTTTTTGAGCGTATTAATCACGTTATTTAAGAAGTAATCAGTATAACGAATGGCATTGTCATAAGCGTTGATGACGGATTGATCATCGCATTTAGAGAGCTCATTAGTCATGCATACAGGTTTGTACTCTTCAAATTCCTTAGGATAACGTTTGTAATAAGCGGGACCATGATTGCCCATTTGATGCAATAAAATAAGCGTATCTTTGGCAGGTGCATCTGACTTAATTAAAGTATCAAAACCGTCAAGCATACCGATATCATGACACTCCTCATCACAATTTGGATTGACATCAGCCGTCTTATAATCTTCAAAAGTTACTCGATCCGCGACCCCTTTAGAGCTCGAATTATTGTCGCGCCAAATAACATTGACGCCTTGCTTATTTAGTGTGTCTAATACGTTCTCATTATAGTCTGCCATATTATTGTCATAACTCTCTCGATTAGAGTAGCTAAACATACAGGGAACGGAGTAAGCAGTAGAGGTGCCACATGAGGTGGCATTTTTAAAGCTATAGACATCTGGTTGGCTAGTCAGCAGAGGCATAGTGTCGCGCTCATAGCCATTAAGACCGATATGATCAGCACGTACTGTTTCACCAACGACAAATACCATGAGTTTAGGCTTTGCTGCGTTAGTTCCAGCAGTAGGAGTTATACGTTTGGCATCTGTCGCATGCAGGGTCAATGTATCAGGACGACGAAGTTTCTCAACATAATCGGTACCTAATTTGATAACCGAGTAGATAGGAGTAATAGGGTTTGCGTAACTGCGGACTAT
Organism: Psychrobacter sp. AOP31-B2-9; assembly: GCF_052378005.1. Classification (NCBI taxonomy): domain Bacteria; kingdom Pseudomonadati; phylum Pseudomonadota; class Gammaproteobacteria; order Moraxellales; family Moraxellaceae; genus Psychrobacter; species Psychrobacter sp. AOP31-B2-9. The sequence goes on along the minus strand of NZ_JBQSXG010000121.1, from coordinate 5,610 downwards.
CTTATGCTGACGGAAAAAGGTGGCGTATTGATCGCCAAAAGACAGTAGGCAGACAGCTATTAAGGCGATAGATGAGGTTAAGGTTAACGCTTTTTGCCATAGCGCTCGACGTATAGGTACTCTTTTTATGCGGATTTTAGCAATAATAACTGCGGGTATAATGCCTAGTATAAAGACTCTTGTAAAAAAACTTAGCGACATCAACCCCATCGCTTCACCTTGATCGGTTTGTATACTATTGATCAGCATATTAGTATCGAAAATAGTGCCATAAGCGTCAGTAAAATAGCCACATACGGCCGCTATCATTACCATAGCGATGAGCACTGGTTTAGCAATAGGACGATAGCAAAATAATTGGATGAGTAGCCACATTAAGCCGAACAATAAGCCTGCGATAGAAACTATGAAGCCAACGTTATTACCAAAAGGGTAAATGCTAAGCACTTGCGCGAAAAAACCAAAATTTGCAGTAGTGACTAAATAGAGCGCAACGATAATAATCAGATAGTTAAGATTAATTTCATGATTAAAAATGCTGTTTAGATAGCTTTTTTTGGTAGGAGCTTTGGTGATTTCAGTGCTAAGTGCTTGAGAGGTTGACATAACTAGGCTTCTCAACAGGATGGTAAGGAGTTTGATTCCTTACGATAACAAGAGGCCTGTTAAGAAGACGTTAAGATATTTGGGTTGAGTAATGCTTTAAGAAGATAATATATTCTTAAAAATAAATAGTTAGATAATAAGCTTAAGGATGCATATTGCCTCTACTTTAGCTGGTTAGTCGACGCCTAATAAACCAACTAATTATAATTACTATAGCAATCGATAAAAAAATCTTTGAGTAGGGTGCTAACGCAGTCTCTATAACCTCGTAGTTTTTGCCGAAGTGGTAACCTGCAAGCGTCAGTACAGTTGTCCAAACACTAGAACCCAAAGCAGTCAATACTAAAAAAGATAAAAGTGGCATTTTGTTCATACCCCCATATCAACAACATCACCTAAGAAAATTAGACTTCATAATCTAGCCTTATACACTATATGAATAATAGCATTCAGAGCCTTTCGACTTATCAGAGGGCGTTCAAAACTCTGTGTCAACTAAATTAAAGGCACATCACCGAATCTAATCGACCAGGGAAATAGATAGACAGCTGCATCATCGTCTGTCCCCAATTACGAATCGGCATCGTCCACTTGGCAGAGGCATTTAACATACCAACATACAACAATTTGAGCAAGCTGGTTTCATTCGGGAAAGCGCCTTTGGTTTTAGTAAGTTTACGAAACTGACGATGTACCGCTTCCACCGCATTGGTGGTATAAATAGGCTTTCTGACTGCTTCAGGATACTTAAAATAGGCAGATAGTAAAACCCCGATATCACTCATGCCACCTAAGAATTTTGTAAAACTGACGAAACCCTGCTGAGCGTTTACTGTTATAGCCTAGCAGGGTTTTTTCTGCTAAATCGCACTAGGCGCATATCACTCTATTCTATGAATACTGATAATGCGATACCCTAAAAAAGGACAGAATAGTCACCTGATAAGTAAGGAAAATATAACGATTCATATGATTTAAATATTGCCTTTGTGATCTACCAGCAATAGCGCTAATCTTTTTAAACTTGGATTGGTAAACCTTTAGAAGGTTTCAGTCAATCGTCATTACTACCAACTCAAAATATCGTATAACCTAGAAAAAAAATTACTAGGTAATCTATTATACTTATCCTAATTATAATAAATAATGAGCGAATGAATATGACAGCGACTTTGAGTGATGAGGATAAACCTCTTATTGAAACAATAGCGCACGCCTGCGCCATTACTTTTCAAGGTAATGCTAGCAATAACCTCCAACAAGACGCATTTTTCTTTTTAGACCATTGGTATCAAGAAGATTTAGGGGTGATGGCAGTGACATCAGTACAAGCGCCATTTTGTCTTGCCGTATCGGATGGCGTTGCCAGCTCTAACCAGTCACAGCACTGCTCAAAGGCATTGGTCAAAGCAATTAGAGCGCTATGGGATGATAATCAAGTAAACGTCCATAATATGACATCAGATCGTATATATACGCAATTAAGTCAAACTAAGCATACGCCTAAACGCTATGGCGCTGCGGCAACCCTTGCAATGATCATCGGCACGCTAAACGATGATAAGTCGATAAATATAGATATAACTCATGTCGGCGATAGCCGTGTATATTTGCTTGGCAAAGATATGAATGAATGGCAGTGCTTAACTCGTGATCATAATTTGCTAAACGAGCTGGTAGATGAGCAAGCGAAAGATGAAGATCGCCAAGTAGAGTTTACGGAGTACAATCGCACAGGTATGGCAGGCAGCTTATATAGCATTACTGAATGCTTTGCGCTAGCAGTAGATAGTGATGATCCGAGCAGCGAGCCACCTAAAAGTATAAGGCAAAACATCACGGTACAATCAGGCAATAGTCTCGTCATCTGTAGCGATGGTATTCATGATTTAGTACCCAGTAGTGAATGGGCTCTTATTAAGAGCCAAACAGTTTTGCAGGGTTGGCTACAGATGCTTTGGCATCAAGTGTATGACTCAGATGGCAATGCTTATGACAATGGTACTGCGATTGTAGTGCGGTTTGGTTAACTTCTTTTATGACTGTTCACTTTTAAGATGACAGTTTGATAAATTCGATAATCTATAGAGTAGCCAATATGCCCACACACCCAATTGCCAGCTATAACAAATCCGCACGTCTGTTTATGCTATATCAGCGCTTGCCACGTAGTAAAGAAAAGGCAATATCACTCACAGAGCTAATGAGTGTTTATGACGATAATCCTGAACACTACGCAAACGAGCGTAAAAATCTAGAGAACGATTTGAGTAGTCTCAATCAAATATTTAATGACATCTTTCACAGCGATGCTTTAATGCGTCTGCCAGCTTGGGGACAGAATATTAGCGGACAAACGGCAAGGTTTTATATTGAGCCAAACTTTAGTATCGATGTCATTAATGAGCAAACGGTATTTTTTTGGCAGATGCTGGCCAACTATACTGCAAATTATCTGCCGGCCTCTTTTAAGCAAAGTATTAGCGATAAGTTGAACCAGTTAGATCGTCAAGATAAGACCAGCTTCAATCAAAGCAAGCTGGGGCAGTGGCAAGATCATCTCATTACCCTGTCGAGTATCGTACAAGCACCAAAGCTTGATAGTGGGGTGCTGGCTAGCATCCATCAGGCGTTATTACAAAACCGTCAACTGCAAATCAGCTATCAAAAAAAATGGGACGATAGCGTGAGTGAAAAACGAATCTATCCGCGTGGTTTGGTCTTTATCGATAACATGATGTACCTGACTGGCTTTTATCCGGTAGAGGATCATATTGATGACAATGTCTTGTTGAAGGCGCACCGTAACTTTGCAGTCAATCGCATTACCGAGGCAGTAGTCATAGACAGGCTAATACCTGACTGGGTAGGGCGTGACGTTTTTACATTAGAAAGTTTGCAGAAGCTAGGTAAGCTAGAGTTTGGTAAAAATATTGAAATCAATTTGGTTTTAAAAGTACAGAAATATGCCTGTCAGCACCTCTATGAGCGGCCGTTATCATCTACTCAAACGATTACGGTTATCGATGACACTTGGAATGAAGTGCGCGCAACGGTTACTAATACGCAGCGCTTGCAAGATTGGTTAGTGAGCATGTCGCAATTGGCAGTGGTGATTGAGCCTGCTCAGTTAAAAGCGGTTATTTTAAAGCGTCTAGAAAGTGGGATGAAGTTATATACAAAATAGTTGATCAAGAGTTTTACCAAAATCACTCAAACACAAATATATTTTTTAATTTAATCAAGGAGCTAGAATGACCACACCTAACTTATTTAAATTTGCCACCTCTGAATTATCACAAGACGCTTTTATCTGTTGGCTTCTTTCTTGGGCAGACCAAGACTATCAGACAGGAAACGATAAGCATAGAGCGCTAAACAGATTAGCAACCAGTGTATTGGCGTTATTCTTTAAAAAAGCGGGTAACTCGCTACCGAGTCGTATTGATAAAATAGTAGTGAAGCGTCAAGCGAATAACATTGATGTCCTTTGTATCATAAACGACACTTACTGCGTATTAATTGAAGATAAAGTAGGCAGTTTGCAGCATTCAGATCAATTGATTCGATACAAGCAGTTTATGCTCAATGGACACGCTCAAACCTTTACAGAGGATAAAATCATTCCTATTTATTTACAAACGCATGATCAAAGCAACTACAAAGCTGTGTTAAAGGACGGCTTTTATCCAGTAACTAGACGAGATTTATTAGACCTCTTTAATAGTGAACGAAATGCGGCACTGCAAGAGAGTGATATATATAGCGATTATCATAACCATCTGCAGTCTATTGAAGAAGCGGTGCAAAGCTTTAAGTCAAAGCCTGTCAACGAATGGAAAAAACGCGCTTGGATTGGCTTTTTTCAATATTTACAGTCTTACTTAGGAGAAGGCAATTGGGGTTATGTTGCTAATCCTTCGGGCGGCTTTATGGGCTTTTGGGGTTTGGGTCATAGAGTAGAAAATAATATAGATATTTACTTGCAAATCGAGCAAGAGAAAATCTGCTTTAAAGTATCTGTTCCTAATAAAGAAAGTCGTAGCAAGGTTAGGAATGAGCTTTATAAATTGTTTAAGACAGAAGCTGCTGATTTTGATTTAAAAGTGACTAAGCCAAAGCGCTTTGGTTCAGGTCGGCATATGACCTTTGCTATACTAGACACAGATATCTTTGAGAGTGAAAACTCAATAGATCTATGGCAAGTTGATAAGCTAATGGATGAAGTGCAAAAATTCATTAATCATGTAGTAAATCAGTATAAAAATAAAAACGATTGGTAATTGTAATGTCATAACACCTAGAGTAACAGAAGGTCTAATCATGAAATATCAGCTCGACAAATCGCAAATAAATGATTTACCTTGTGCAGCCTTATACCGACCAAACATAGACTATTTTCCGCCAGCGATTATTGCTTGTTTTATCATTAGTGATGGTTGGGATGTGCAGGCACTGCTAGAGCTAAAAGGGAAAGCAGGGGCTGATATTTTAGTAGGCTTACAAACAGATGACCATAAGTATGAACGCTTAGATATTATAGAGGGGATTGTTAGATGTCAGCCTGATGAAGTAAATGATGTCATTGCACTGCTAGATGCAAAGTCTGCAAGTACTATCATCGGTATAGATGTAGCAGACGTTATAAGCTTGTTTGAGTGTGGTTATTCGTTTCAGTTTGTTCAAGCCAGTGCTACAGGTGAGTCTGAATTCCATATGATAAAAACAGCTACATATAAGATGATTGGTCTACTTACTAACGCTCGTAATACTAAAGGGGTACTTATTGGGACGCAGAGCGTGCAAAGTCTGCCACTGGAAGCCTTTGCTTATATATCAGATGCTATTGAGGGGTTATTGTCTAATGATAATGCATTTACTTATCTCAGCTCAAGTATGACTGATGAGCCTAATTGTTTTCGTTTAAAGGCGGTTTATGGAGCCTTTCCCAAACTTTGTGTAACTGCTTATAATCCACTAACAGGAGAATAAGCAATGACTAAC
>NZ_JBQSXG010000120.1:0-9032 GCF_052378005.1 Psychrobacter sp. AOP31-B2-9 | reverse complement strand
AAAAAATTAATCATACCTTGCTATCATTAAACCCAACCTCAATGCCAAATAAGAACCATTTCAGCTTGATGGTTTATTGTGTCTGATGATATTGGCGCTTTAATTTTAAAACGCTAATACCTTAATGACATCGTAAGCAGGCGTTTCGTACGGGTGACTGCTTTTGAGTGCTGTAATCACAGCCTCGATATATGACTCATCAACCACCATCTCCACTCGCCACTCCTCAACTGCTTCGAGTCTACCGTGCGTACCGATATGCGGGTTACTACCTGCCAATGGCTTGAACTGGCCTGTTCCCTTTACTTGCCAACAGCACTGCTCATAGGCGCCAATTTTCCCAGCACCAGCCGCAAACAGAGCAGACTTTACTTCATCTAACGCTTCATCAGGAATAAAAACGGTCAACTTATACATTGATTCACCTCATAAAATAAGTTTAAATCTTAATCTATTAGTTCTTAGACAAGGAAGCATGATCGGTCCATATATAACGCAATAGCCAGTCTTTGGCATCTCCGGCGTAGTCAATCCCAATACGCGTGCGTAATGATACTGGCGGCGCACAATTATCATCCTCTATCCACACGCCAGATGCTGGACTAATAGGTTTACCATATAAATCTCGGTCTATTTGCAAACGCTTCGTCAGCTTACCAGGACCAGAAAACTGTTTTGGGTGGCTGAGCTGTTTGGCAGGAATCAGGTGTTGCTCATCACTCAAACGATCGCTCTCATCAATCAAAAACCCAGCGCGGATCAATACCGATTCGGGTGATTCAGACTGCCCACTAATTAAGTTGAGCATGTGATGAACACCGTAGGTCAAATACACATAGAATACACCACCTGACTGATACATAATCTCTGTGCGTGTCGTTCGAGTGCCTGCATGGGAATGGCAAGCAGGGTCATTTTGACCTATATAGGCTTCGGTTTCAGAGATACGCATACGCAATATTTTTTCTGATCCGTCGCTATCGATAAGTTTGCGGCACAGTACTTTGCCTATTAAGTCGGCAGCGACCACACAAGTAGGACGCGTAAACCATGATGGCTCTAAAATAATCGATGTAGACATGGGCGATACCTTTTCTTACTTTTATGTTGAACCGCTCATACAGCTAATGAGTACTCTACGTTAAGTCATTCAAAGCTGTTAAGTAGATCTAACCACTCGCTTATTATATGATCGGGTTGATAGATTTCGACTTTTTCTCTTCCTTTTAAGCTAATAGTTTTTTTCTGTTCATCATCTTGCATCAAACCAATCAATGCTAAAGCAAGTTGGTCAACATTATTTTCAGGAACTAAAATAGAGCCCGTACCTTCTAAAACTTCTGCGGGACCAGGCCAACAATCAAAACTAACAATAGGAAGACCAAAAGACAAAGCCTCCGTTAAAACCATACCGAACCCTTCTACTCGAGAGCTCAGACAAAATATCTCTGCCTCTCTATAATAGTGACCCACATTATCAGTCGCGCCAACCAACTCTACACTCTCGGTTATTTGGTTTGCTTCGATAAACTTCGTTAGCTGGGCTCTTTCTTCACCCTCCCCAACTATTTTTAATGTCCATTCTGGCAGAATGCTAGCTACCTGAAGCCAAGCTTCAAGTAATAAATCAAACCCTTTTTCTCTATGTAGGCGACCAACCGCCAATACTATTTTTTTATTTTCCTCGATATATTCTTGAATGGGAAATGGACAAGGATTGGCTATAGCGGTTACTTGTGACTTATGACGAGTATTTTTTAGCCAATACTCCTTATCTCTTTTGGTTAAAGTAACCACTGAATCACAGTATCGCGCCGCTAAATGTCTGACGATAGAGTCTCGACTGATACCTTCGTTGGGATCAAAGTTAAAATGCTCCCAGCCTATGTGCTTTACTTTCAGGCCTAACGTTGCGGGTAAAGTATATGGAATGGATTTGGTGTCTACGGCTATCATTACGTCAACATGCTCTACTTTTAACAGCTTTCTTATTTTATAGACAGTATAAGGAGTATGAGCAAAATTAGTGCGCGCAGAGCCTAATAGTGAAATGACTTTGATATCTTCATTTAGAGGAAAAAAAGGTTCATCACAAGGCCCAAGACTGGCCAATATTATGTCATGGCCAACTTCAGATAAGCCGTTAGCAATCATAGAACCTACTCGTTCAACACCAGCACCCTTGTTCAGGCCATAAAATAACACCATTAAAATTTTCAAATCGAGTGCCTTACTTGTTAGGGTCTGTTGTTAGTAGCAAATGAAAAAAGCAAGACCATCGTTAAAATCGAACCATAGCTGATAGTTCGATACTTATAGCACTTGAAGTATCATTCCAATATTTCAAAAATTTGATTTTAAAAACTCGGCTCTAAAAGCTCAGTTCTAAAAACCCGCAACATTCATCTTACCAGTATATAGCTAAGTATTTGATAGCTAAACTTTGCTACCTAAACCAAGTGCCCACTTTAATTTTTTGCATAAAAAAACTGAGCGATAAGCTCAGTTTTTTGTGGAATCTAATAACGGCTTGACCTAATAACTGCTTAGTTTAATGGCACACCAATACGGTTCGCCACTTCTTCGTAAGCTTCGATTACGTCACCCAATGATTGACGGAAACGATCTTTATCGAGCTTTTTCTTAGTGCTCTTATCCCAAATACGGCAACCATCTGGGGAGAACTCATCACCCAACACGATACGGTCGTGGAATACACCAAACTCTAGCTTGAAATCAACCAGTATCAGATCGCCTGCATCAAACAATTTGCTCAATACATCATTAACTTGATGAGTCAACTCTTCCATTCTTGCCAACTGTGCTTCAGTGGCCCAACCAAGTGACAATGATAGTGACTCATTCACCAGTGGATCACCAAGTGCGTCATCTTTATAAAACAATTCATAAGTAGATGGCGTCAACGGCTGCCCTTCTTCTAATCCTAAACGACGAACCAAGCTGCCGGCAGCGAAATTACGCATCACGCACTCGACCGGGATCATATCTAGTCGCTTGACCAATACTTCGTCTTGAGAGAGTTGCTTTTCAAAGTGTGTCTCAATGCCAGCATCAGCCAGCTTTTGCATAATAAAAGCATTGAAGCGATTGTTGACCACACCTTTGCGTGCTAACTGTTCGATGCGCTTACCGTCAAGCGCTGAGGTATCATCGCGGAAGTGTAGAATGAGAAGGTCGTCGTCTTCTGTTTCATAGACAGATTTGGCTTTACCTTTGTACAACAGTTTTTGCTTTTGCATTATAGAATTTCCTGTTCGTTCAAGCTTATGTGGTAAAAACGCGCAGCTACCGCTACATCTGATATGAAAAATTCACTCGTAGTGAAACAAATAATCATAACAAGCTAGCGGTATAAATTGAGAAATATATTTAATTAGAAAGAGTGCTTACCGTACGTTGAGGTTGTGGTAATTGGTACTGCTTACCCGACTCATTCTTTAGTTCAAGCGTATTTTCACCTGCGTTAGGCGTTGCGTACAAAGGCACAAAAGGCGCTGTTTCTTTAGCGGCTGGTAGCTCTATGGGATCAAGCTTTGCACTTTGTTGGTATGTTAAGCTACCGTCATCACGCTTACCAAGTAAGTTTTTGGTCGCTTGGCAACCGCTCAATACTAGGGTACTACCCAATATTAAGGTCAGCATCGCAGGGAATGTTTTTGTAGTCGTTGATGATATTTTCATCATATTGTCTCTCTGAGTTAGCAATCATTGCTCATTTGGTACGGTGTTTTTTACGAATCTATATTAAGTTTGCACGTACTAAGGCTTCATCAATAGTGGCATGATGTTGCTCAGCTAACCAAACCAATGGTAGACGCATACCAGTATCTATCATACCCATTTTATTTAATGCATATTTGACCGGAATAGGGCTGGATTCGATAAATAAATCACGATGTAAATGCTTGACCACATCATGAGCTTTATTAGCCGCTTCAAAATCGCCTTGAAGCGCTGCCGTAAAGGTATCACTCATTGCTTTCGGTGCGACGTTAGCTGTCACTGAAATATTACCTTTGCCACCTACTTTCATCAATTCAAGCGCAGTACCATCATCGCCAGATAGGACAACCATTCGATCACCAACCGCTTTGATCAATTTTTCGCCACGTTCGACAGAACCAGTCGCATCTTTTATTGCCACGATATTTTCAATATCAGCCAGACGCTCTACAGTTTCTTGAGCAATATCAACGACTGTACGACCTGGCACATTGTACAACATTTGCGGAATATTCACCGCTTCAGCAATCGCTTTATAATGTTGATACACGCCTTCTTGAGGTGGCTTGTTATAGTAAGGTGCAACGAGCAATGCACAGTCTGCCCCAGCATCCGCAGCATCTTGAGTCAGTTTGATTGCTTCCATTGTGTTATTGGCACCTGTGCCAGCAATGACAGGTACACGACCTTTGACATGCTGTACAAAATAACGAATCACATCGCTATGCTCTTGCATAGATAGGGTCGCTGACTCACCAGTGGTACCAACTGCAACAAGGCAATGCGTACCTTGCTCAATCTGCCAATCTATGAGGTCTGCCAGACGTTTATAGTCGACCGTGCCGTCAGGATGCATGGGCGTTACCAAAGCTACCATTGAGCCTTGTAGTCGGGTTTTAATCTCGTCGTATGCTGTGCTCATAACTGTGCCTTACTGTATTATCCTAGCTTTTGTCAAAGCTGTCACATGATAGGTCGTTTGCAAGTGTCTGCAGTTTATATAGCTAACAATGCATATCTTAACGGATGCATTCATAGATGCTGCTGACTAAATCTTGCTTGATGTTGGTACTAAATTATTTATACATAATAACGTCATGGACGCCAATTTTTATTTACTGTCAATCCAATTGGTAGATAACAATAAAAACGCCTGCTAGTGTAGCATATTTTGATTTGACCGCTATCAATCAATTGACTCTCAATATCGTTATTCAATACCATGATTGCGTACCAAACCCTGCCAAAGCTTGTTAGAGTCAAGGTTTCTTTTTTGAAAACCTCTGAAAAATAGGTTTGTCATTTAAGCTTAATGCGTTAACAGTTAGTTTAGCGCAATGCATAAGTACTGATAAGTCTTTTGGTGAATATTAACGAATCGTCAACACATCGATAGTAGGCCGATACAACCGAAAAGGTAACCCTCGCGTGCCAATACCACTACTGATAAATATCTGCGCATTTCCATGTTGATATAAACCACGCTGCTGACCCATACGACTATTATTCAGCATGGTTGATCGTTTATCTCTGCGATGAACCTCTTGATTTCTTTGACCCAACCACATGGATTTTTGCGACGCTTTGGCAGCACCTGTAATCAGCAAAGGTCGCGGTTGCAAAGATTTTGGTAAGTCGCTAAGACTATCAAATCGTGATGCCAAAATAATCACTGGCTTAGTAGCACTAGCGATGTTGGCACCAAGTGCCACTTTAGCCGCGGTGTTTGAATCCTCATTATCAGTGAGTTTTTTAGGCATATCTTGCCAGCCACAGAGTGCGGCGACAACTGATTTGGTATCTACCTCTTTTTGGCTGATGGACTCTTGAGTGTCGATAGCAACACCCAAAGAGCTTGTTAATGGTCGACTGTCCACAGTACCCATGCACTTAAGTGGTAATGAGGTGCACTGCTGGCCGATATAACTGATATCGAGCACATCAAACGCTTTAGCCAATGTATCTTCTAACAAGGGTTGACCTTGATTCGTCGTATTAATCGATTGATAGCACAAATCCGAAGTACTCATTACCGTATAGACAGGCTTATTAACCGCTTTGAACAACATCATTTGTCCAACCAAGTCGGCACTTGGATAATACAGCCAGTCTCCAGTAATTAAAACTGCATCTACTGATAGCTCGTTGATAGTAGCAACGAGCTTACGGATATGACGCGGCTTGCCACTATATAGCCCAATGCGTAAATCAGCCAGTACAGCTACTGTCAGCGGCGTTGATAAGTTTAAATCAACAGCATGATGCTCTACTCGTAAACGATTGGGTTGCACCACTGCGGCATAAAAGTACAGTCCCATTACTAATATGGCAATCAATACGGATGACGCGGACAACTGCGCAAGCACTGGCAACACATCTTGCGACCAACCTAACACTAACCACACGATCCAAACGGGCATGGTATAGGCTGTATAATAAAGCAACAGCTTAACCCAAATACGCATAAAGCGCTTGGTGACACTAGCATTGAACGTTTGTAATACTGACCACAGTACGATATACGCTAGCAGTGCTGCTGACGTAGAAATACAGAGTATATAAAAAACATGGTCAGTCATAATTACCTGATGGTTATGTAACGATATGAAGCTATCAAACGGCTTATCCGTATTAGGGCATGTCATTTATTCAATAGATAATCATTTAACAAGGCTATTATTTAACTCATTAATATAATTATATAGTCAAAAAACTCTAAAATGGATACAAGGCAGCCGACTGCATATTTTGCCAGTAGTACCTTTAAAAGAGACAATGCTGTAGTAGCTTAGTAGTGCTTTGGCTATTCCTCTCACTAAAGACACATCTTAAATCGTATGATAAAAAATCAGCCATTATAGAGGTCGAGCTCTATGATAGACAAGTACAATTATCGTCACTCAGCGTCATACTTTGTTCATTCATACTGTTATAACAGCATCTCTTTCATTGTAGATTAACGATCCTTATATGACTGCCTACTCAATACGCAAACCAATAATAGCCGGAATACCTTGACGGATAACCTCTATAGTCACTACACCTTTTTCAGGTAACGATGAAATGGCACTTGAAAAATCCGTGACATCCTTAATTTGTTTTTGGTGAAAATTGGTAATCACATCACCCGCTAATATACCTGAACGTGCTGCCAGTCCAGTAGGATCAACCGTCGTCACCAAAACACCTGTCTTATTGTCTGTCGCAATCTCAGCTTGCTCATCTGTAGTCAAATTGCGTAGGCGTAGGCCCAACTGTACATCATCATTTTGCTGATCACCGCCTTGCGCCCTGACATCATCAGGGGCATAAGCAAGCTGACCATTAACTATCATCTGTTTACCATTACGCTGAATCTGTGCACGGAAGGCATCGTTCGGCTTGGCACGATTGAGCAGATTTAACAAATCTGAGGCCCGCTGAATCTGCACATTATCGTATTGCAAAATAATATCGCCAGGTTTGAGACCAGCCTTTTGTGCAGGTGAATCTGGTGATACTCGTGTCAATAACGCACCTTGAGGGCGAGCCAATTTATAAGCTTCGGCTAAATTGCGGTCGATGTCTTGTGGATAAATACCTAAATAGGCACGCACAACTTCGCCATCGGTTTTGAGCTGCTGATAGATATCTATCGCCGCATCTATCGGTATTGAAAATGACAGCCCCATATAACCACCCGTACCACTAAAGATACGTGAGTTGATACCGATTACCTCACCACTTTGGTTGAATAATGGTCCACCTGAGTTACCAGGATTGAGTGCCACATCTGTCTGAATAAATGGGACGCTGGTTTCACGCGAAAAATTGCGCGACTTGGCACTGACAATACCTGCGGATGCTGAATAGTCAAAACCAAAGGGTGAACCAATGGCTAATACGGGCTCTCCTACTTTTATGGCATTTGAGTCACCGATTGGCAACGCAGGATACTGACTGCCCTTCACTTTCAATACAGCCACATCTGAACGCTCATCACTACCGACCAAGGTTGCATCAAGTTCTGTTCTATCATTTAACGTGACTGTTATTTTATCCGCCCCCTCCACCACATGATGATTGGTCAGCATATAACCATCAGAGGTCACAAAAAAGGCTGTGCCATACGCATGCTCAATCGCTGGCATAGTAGCTTGTTCGGGAATACTGAGACGATCACCAAAGAACTGCCGTAACAACTCAGCAGTCTGTGCCTTGGCAAGCTCAGCTTCGCTGACGGTTTTGGTGACATTGACACGAGCAACTGCAGGTGTGACTTGTTGGACTAAGTCAGAAAAATCGGCTGTAGTGACCGCCGCCTGAACGCTAGTCATCGTTGTGGCAGTGATACCAGCAACCATCGATGTACTGACAGCAAACGCTAGGGTACTACGCTGTAACCAATGCTGCATCTTGAGCTTAGATGGTACTGTAAACATATTAATAGACATATCATCCTCCATATAAGTAATCGTTATTATTGTTAATAGGCATGTCTTGGCTGTTATTAATGGCTATTATAAGATAATGTGGCTTTCGCTCAGATTATTTTAGCAAGACTTTCATCGCTACTTCATTTTCATTATTTATTAAATGACAATCACTTGGTGATACTCGCTAGGTGCATGATAAATAACGCTACTGTATGATAAGCATTATCTTTTATTTTATCGTCATTTCGATAATGCAAAATAACCCCGTGCCCAATTATTTCATAATAGTCTATGCAAGATGACCGCACAGTACGATAATCAGCCCATCACAACAATGACAAAGACTTATAGCTGATGAGGTTAACGTCTTAGCAGTTTTATAGTGAGTATCTATATCGTGGTACAGTCAGCCTCAGTAAGTATGAGATAAAATCATGTTATGATAGCAAGCTAAATAGTTTTATAATTAAACAAAAGTTAGCTAGAAAACTCTACTACTGGCTATTATCACCCTTATTTTCCATCTTTTGCATATCTAGAGGCGCTTTAAACCATTTTTAAAATATAAGTAGCAAGGAAAACAAGTAAACCTACTACCGATAACAAGTTAGTAGAGCAAACAATGTTGACACCGCTAATCGTACTTTTGAAGGTGGTATTATTTATCTAGGCATGCTTTTGTCTTTACTACTTTATAGTATATATATCATATCTGGCTCATGTTGTGATTCATGATAATTATCATTGCTGCTATTTAGCTTTGCTAGAAACATACCTCTACAAAGAGTGATATCAAATCATTTATAGTGCTGCTTATAGCAATTATTCAAGAGCTATTGATAGATATAAAATATGACAAGATTATAAAAGGAT
>NZ_JBQSXG010000119.1:0-9534 GCF_052378005.1 Psychrobacter sp. AOP31-B2-9 | reverse complement strand
ACTTCACCATGCCCGTGCGGTGCATCATAATCACCGAATACTTTAAGCATACGCTCAATATGTACGCCAGCCGTTTTAACTGGTACCAATACCATCGAATGCTGATGATGACGGTCTTTGTTTTCATCAGGGGTATAAGCCATCACAATCAAAATATCAACAGCAGGGTCGCCCAAACCAGATGACCACCATTTGCTACCATTGATAATTATCTCATCAGCATCAACTACAGCCGTCGCTTGCATATTAGTGGCATCACTCGATGCCACCTCGGGTTCAGTCATACAAAAGACAGATCGCGTCTTACCTTCTAATATTGGCGTCAACCACTTGTCTTGTTGCTCTGGTGAGCCATAACGCCACAACAACTCCATATTGCCGCTATCAGGGGCATTACAGTTGAATACATGAGGTGCTAATAAACTGCGGCCTGTCAATTCTGCAATTGGTGCATAATCAGTGACAGAAAGCCCTGCACCTAATGTGTCATCAGGCAAGAACAAATTCCACAAACCAGCTTCACGCGCTTGCTTGCGCAGGTTTTCATAGGCTTCTGGCCATTCCCAGTTCTGCCAATCACCATCAGGATTTTTTTTGTGACAATCTGTCCAAAACTGCGCTTCTATTGGCTCAATATGGGTTTCGATAAATGCTTTGACTTTGGCATGCATGGTTTGCCCATGTTCTGTTGCGGTAAACATCAATGTATTATTTGACATAAGTGACTTCCTTTTCCTTATTTATCATTTGAATCAAGTGTTAATAAAAAACTCCATCAGAGCCTTATAGTCGGTTCAACCTAAAAGTAGCACAAGCCAACCTAGTGTAGAAGTATGTTTAATACCCAAAGCGAGGTTAACACCACAATACTTTTATAGTAGAATAACTATAGTGTACGCACGTATACTGTTTCCGTGTGTCTCATTTATAACACAGCATTTGTGAATAAACAGCAAAAAGGCGCGACCCGCTAGGACACGCCTTTTACAAAACACAAACAATGCTTAGATTTTGCTGCTATTTGAGAATATTCAAACGACTGTTCAGGTCAAAACGAGCCAAGGCATCTGGTAGTTTGTCGACCACCGTACTTACTGTCGCTTCTGCTGCTTGAGCCAACCCGAGCTTTTCAGCCAATGTTGGTTTTTGACGCGAGTGCAATGCATATACCTCACTATTTTCCATACGTTCTAAAATATAGCTATCTGACGTTTGTAGACTATCGATTAAGTTAAGTGTCAGTGCATCTTCGCCATACCAGTGCTCGCCAGTAGCCACTTTGGCAACATCCAATGCTGGACGATAGGTATTGACAAAGTGTTTGAACAATTCATGCGTCTGCTCTAGCTCTTCTTGATATTTAGTGCGGTCTTCGGCATCGTTTTCACCAAACATAGTAACCGTGCGCTTATAGTCACCAGCCGTAAACATCTCATAATCCACATCATGGTTTTTTAGCCATTTATGAAAGTTCGGTAGCTGTGACACCACGCCGATTGAACCGGTAATGGCAAATGGCGCAGCAATCACATTATCCGCCACACAAGCCATCATATAACCACCACTGGCAGCCACTTTATCGACACATACTGTTAGTTTTAGGCCCGCGTCTTTTAGACGAACCAATTGCGCTGCGGCCAAACCATAACCATGAACCATCCCGCCACCTGACTCAAGACGAACGATGACCTCGTCGCCTTTGTTTGCAGTGCTGATCAGCGTGCTGATTTCTTCACGTAAATGCTTGACTGCTGTTGCTTTGATATCACCATCAAAATCTAGGACAAAAACTTGTGCCTTGTCATCCGCATTTTTTTTCTTATGTTTGGTTTTTACTTTTAATGCCTGTTTGGCTTTTTTGGCCATGGTCTTTTTGAATTGTTTGAGTGCCGCTTTGCCTTGAGTTGCTTCCATTAAATGCTCACGGCGTTGCTCTTGGCTTTTATTTAAATGTATAACTCGTAGTTCGATAGGGTTTTTTGCGGGATGAAAAAGCATGAGCAGTATTCCTTAAGTAATTGAAACCATTTTAATAAATTTTATAAGTTAGCTTGATATGTGCATAGTGGGCTATATTTTCAAGCAATATGACAATATTTAACCAGATGTAAATGTTCTGGTATCAATACATGTAGCGCTGAAGTATTACCGTTATTTGATTGACCTCAGCAGGTTGTATAACAAAGGCAGATTAGGCATAATATGCGTTTAAACCAAATTTTCTGCAGCCAACGTGATGACCATTTGTCGTAATCGCGTTGTTTGTGCGTTTTTTAGCGGATAGCTCGAATCGCACAGCGATGGCTGCATTATTGTATTTCGAATTGGGCTGACAACTGGATAACTATATTATGACGCATAGCGAATACCGAGACGAATATTGCGGAGCTGTAACCGAAAGCTTGATTGATCAAACCATTAGTGTCGTAGGCTGGGTACATCGTCGTCGCGATCACGGTGGCGTGATTTTCTTAGACATGCGTGACCGTGCTGGTATCTTGCAGGTCGTTGTTGATCCTGATACCCCAGAAGCGTTTGCTACTGCTGATGCAGTACGCCCAGAATACGTACTAAAAATTACTGGTCGCGTACGTCGTCGTTACGAAGGTACAGAGAACGCCAATATGACCAGTGGTCAAATTGAGCTATTAGGTAAAGAGATCGAGGTACTTGCCAAGTCTGAAACCCCACCATTCCCATTAAATGATGACAAAGCCACGGTATCAGAGGACTTATGTCTAAAATATCGCTATCTGGATATGCGTCGTCCACAAATGCAAGAACGTATGGTATTCCGTGCGAAAGCCACATCAGCGATTCGTCGTTATTTAGATGACCATGGCTTCTTGGATGTTGAAACCCCTATCTTGACTCGTGCCACACCAGAAGGTGCGCGTGATTATCTAGTACCATCACGTACCCGTCCAGGTAACTTTTTTGCTCTACCACAATCGCCACAGCTATTTAAACAGTTGCTAATGGTGTCAGGGTTTGACCGTTACTATCAAATCGCTAAGTGTTTCCGTGATGAGGATTTACGTGCTGATCGTCAGCCTGAATTTACACAGGTGGATATTGAGACTTCTTTCTTAAATGAAGAAGAAATCATGAACATCAACGAAGGTCTAATCAAGCATTTGTTCAAGACCATGATGGACGTTGAGTTCGAGCAGTTTCCCCGCATGACTTACGCTGAAGCAATGCGTGACTACGCCTCAGACAAGCCTGACTTGCGTATTCCTTTAAAACTCATCGACATTGCCGATTTGATGAAAGACGTTGATTTTAAAGTATTCGCTGGTCCTGCTAACGATCCTAAAGGTCGTGTGGCTGCCCTGCGTATTCCTGGTGGCGCTTCATTAAGCCGCAAACAAATCGATGCTTATACCAAGTTCGTTGGTATCTATGGCGCACGTGGCTTGGCTTATATCAAAGTCAATGATGCCAGCAAAATCAACAACGGCGTAGATAAAGAGTCTGGCCTACAGTCTCCAATCATCAAAAACATGACTGATGAAGTATTGGCAAGCCTAATCGAACGTACTGGTTCAGAAGATGGTGATATCATCTTCTTTGGTGCAGATAAAGCCAGTGTCGTAAACGATGCAATCGGCGCACTACGTCAAAAAATCGGTCTCGACCTTGACATGACAACTTGTGAGTGGGCACCACTTTGGGTAACCGACTTCCCAATGTTTGAGCAAACTGATGATGGCAACTGGACATCAATGCATCATCCATTCACTAAGCCTAAAGGCTCAGTTGATGAATTAAAACACAACCCAGAATCAGCCCTATCTATTGCTTATGATATGGTGTTGAACGGTACAGAAATTGGTGGCGGTAGCTTACGTATCAACACCTTTGATATGCAGCAAGCCGTACTTGAAGCTTTGGGTATCGGCGAGCAAGAGGCTGAAGACAAATTTGGTTTCTTACTTGATGCATTGAAATTCGGTGCACCACCGCATGGTGGTTTGGCGTTTGGTTTAGATCGCTTGATTATGTTGATGGTAGGGGCAAACTCTATCCGTGACGTGATTGCCTTCCCTAAAACCAAAACCGCTGATTGCCCACTGACTCAAGCACCTGCTGGCGTCGATAGCAGACAACTGCGTGATCTTGGTATCCGTGTGCGCGAAAAAGCACAGGCTGACACCAATCAATCTGCACAATAAACAGTCAAGATAATGGTTAGCTACTTTTCTGACTGGTTACGTGATTCATCACCGTGTGAATGGTCATGAATCCGTATCATATTTTCAAATTCGTGCCACTGTCTGTATTACAGATATTGGCACGTTTTGCTGCGTGGATAATTATAAAGATACCCAGTCTCAGCATCATGCGTACGGTTAGTACCAACATGGCGATGATTGCTCCTAAATTGTCCACTGCACAAAAACAAGCGTTAACCAAAGAGATTATTTATCATCAATGTTTAACCAGTATTGAGTCAATCAAAAGCTGGGCAATGTCACCTGAGTGGAGTATTTCTCAGATTCGTGATGTCCATAATAAAGAGATTTTATTAGAAGGACTGGCTAATCCTAACGGCATGTTGGCCATCGTACCGCACCTTGGTACGTGGGAGATGATGAATGCATGGCTCAACCAGTTTGGTTCGCCGACCATCATGTATAAACCCGTCAAAGGCAGTCTCACTGATGACTTTGTGCTGCAAGGTCGTTCACGGCTTAATGCAACTTTGGTCCCTACTGATGGCAGCGGTGTCAAAGCTATCTTTAAAACCCTTAAACAAGGTGGCTTTAGTATCATATTGCCTGACCATGTTCCAGATCCATCTGGCGGTGTGGTTGTGCCTTTTTTTGGAGTGGAGACATTAACCAGTACGCTCGCCTCCAAATTGGCCAGTAAAACCAAATGTGCATTGGTAGGCTTATCTTGTATCCGTCGTGACGACGGGCGTGGCTTTGATATTTATTGCTATCGGCTTGATAATCCAGCACTTTATGACCGCAATACAGAAACATCTGCTCAGGCACTTAATTTAGCCATGCAACATATGATTGAAGACAAGTGCAGTCATTATATGTGGGGCTATCGACGTTTCAAACATATTCCCACACTGGGCAATCCTTATACTGCTGACCAAGAAGCGCTAGCCAATTTTATTCATAAAAACAATCAAACTGTCCATGCTGATAAAAGTCAACATAAGCAATAACCATACAGTCAGTTAAGCGTTTAGAGAGATTGTGAATAACATCCATGCTAATATTGGCTAACTTTTGTGGCTTTTAGCTTTATTAACTTTTTATCGATATCAATATGAGTGCATTATGGCAACTGACCTAACGAACATCTCATCAACCGACTTCACGGCAGCAGAGTCCAGTACTACTGCGCAACGTTATGTCATCTGTATGAAATGGGGTGATAAATACGGCCCTGAGTACGTCAACCGCTTGTACAATATGGTCAGCCGCCATCTTACCTTAGACTTTCAAATGGTCTGTCTCACAGATGATAGTACGGGTATTGACCCTGCTATCATGTGCCACCCTATCCCAGAAATGGATCTGCCAGCAGGTCCTGAACGCGGTTGGAAAAAGCTTACAACGTTCAAGCCTGAACTGTACGATCTCAAAGGCGTAGCACTGTTTTTAGATATCGACATCGTTATCGTCGATAATATCGATGCCTTTTTCACTTACCAAGCCGAGCATGAAGACAGCGTCGTCATCATCCGTGACTGGAAAAAACCATGGCGCATGATTGGCAATAGTTCAGTCTATCGCTTTAACATTGGTACGGGCACGTATCCTGACTTATTGGCAAACTTCGAGCGCAACTTTGACACTATTCGTCAGCAAGTACGCCACGAACAGGCCTATTTGTCCAACTATTTACGCGAACATCATCACCTAGAATATTGGGATAAAACTTGGTGCGTCAGCTTCAAATACCAATGTATTGCGCCTATTCCTTTTAACTTTGTGCGTGCACCTACACTGCCTGATGGTGCAAAGATAGTAATATTTCATGGTGAGATTAACCCGCCAGATGCCATCAATGGTAGCGGCGGCAAGTGGTATCGTCATGTTAAACCAAGTCCATGGTTAAAAACTCATTGGCAGTAAGTAAAAAGTCTATAGCATAGCTGCCACAACAAGCAATACTGAATAATTTTCCAAATATAAACTAAGGCGTGTTGCTAAGGTATTCACATTACCTTCGACTTACTCTTTGTTTGGAACACAGATTTCATAACCTAGCAGCAATCAGCAGTGCCTATTTGTGAATAATCAAACACGCCCTAATACAAATTAGCTATACTAAGACTTAATTGCGATATGCTTTTCAAACAGCAATGAAGCCTATCTAAACACCACCTTTACCTTACTATCATAACTACTTCGTAAACAATCATCAGTCTTCATCAAACACTAGGGCGTGTCTTCATTTTAAAAATGGTGATAAAAATGAGATAAACAGCAGCCAAACAAGGAAAATAGCGCAGATAATATCGATATATTAGTCAGCTATTTGACGCCGTTTAGCAAAATTTAGCCATTTTTAACCCATTTAGATGACTATCGATTGAATTGAAGACACGCCCTAATTCAACAATTACTTGGATTAATCATGAAAATAGCAGTTGTAGGCACCGGTTATGTTGGTTTATCAAATGCGTTGTTACTGGCCCAGCATAATGAAGTCATTGCGGTTGATATCATTTCTGAAAGAATCGAACTACTGAACTCGAAGCAGTCACCTATCGAAGATAATTATATTGCAGATTTTTTATCATCTAAAGACCTGAATTTTTCTGCAACAACTGATGCACAATCTGCCTATAAAGATGCAGACTTCATCATTATTGCAACGCCAACAGACTACGATATAAAGACCAACTACTTTAACACTTCAACTGTAGAGGCTGTCATTGAACAAGCGCTATCAGTAAACCATAAAGCTACTATCATCATAAAGTCCACCGTTCCCGTTGGTTATACTAACGGTATAAGAGAAAGGTTTTCCAGCCAAAATATTATCTTTTCTCCTGAGTTTTTACGTGAAGGCAAGGCACTCTATGACAATCTTTACCCATCAAGAATCATCGTTGGCGAACAGTCTGAGCGTGCCGAAATATTTGCAAACTTACTCTTAGAAGGTGCTATTAAAAAAGATGCACCCCTGCTATTTACCGACTCGACTGAAGCTGAAGCCATTAAGTTGTTTTCTAACACTTACTTAGCCATGCGTGTTGCTTATTTTAATGAGCTAGATACCTACGCGCAGACCTTCGGCTTAGATACCAAACAAATTATCAAAGGCGTAGGCCTAGACCCCCGTATCGGTGATCACTACAACAACCCATCATTTGGCTATGGTGGCTACTGCCTACCTAAAGATACCAAACAGCTCCTTGCCAACTATAACGAAGTCCCTAGCAACCTTATTAGAGCCATCGTTGATTCTAATAGCACTCGTAAAGACTTTATCGCCGACGCAATAATCAAAAAACAACCAAAGACCGTGGGGATTTATAGACTGGTGATGAAGAGTGGCTCAGATAACTTCAGAGCATCTGCTATCCAAGGCGTTATGAAGCGTATCAAAGCGAAAGGGATCACAGTGGTCGTTTATGAACCAGTTTTACAAGAAGATAACTTCTTTAATTCAAAAGTCATTACGGATTTAAACGCATTCAAAGCTATGAGTGATATTATTGTAGCCAATCGCTTATCCACTTATATTCAGGATGTATCAGATAAAGTATTTACACGTGACTTGTTCGAAAGCGATTAGCTGCTGTATTACAAACCTAGAAAAATTAAACACTGACTATCGTTTATGCCTCATTTAGCACTCTTTTGGCTGGCCACATTGCCTTCTGTAGATTGTAGGAAATGGTATCGCCATCTGAAAATAATCCCAACGCTGAAGGAATATTAGTAATAATGAAACAACCTAAATCTAAATTGGCTAACCTACTTTCTTTGAATCAGCATCGTAAAAGACTTGGTGCAGCAAAAGTAGCAAATCAATTACAACAAGTGGATTGGGAAACCATGAGCTCACAGATCATTGAGGGTGATACAAGCACATACACTCATGGTTCTGACAAAAACCTACAATCTCATATTGATAATTTGAGACATGAATTTGTGGGTCGTACAGAGCTTGAGTACTACCATGCCAGTTTAATTGTACTAATACGCCGTGACTTTCAAACAAAAAACAACTTCAACATCTTCGAGCAGCTTTGGTATCAAAACCATGAGTTTTTGATCAACAACCTCAATACCCGATGGTTAATTTCAGCTTGTGATACCTTCATAGATCACTCTGATGATGACTACTTAATATCTTTATTGATGAATGCTGTTATCATGGTGAATACGATTAAGCTACAAGAAAGTGAGCTGTTTTTAACCGCATCAGAGAAAGCTTTACCGAAATTAGAGCGCAAAAATTCTTTAGAAGCTGAAAGATTAGCATTGTTTGATGGTGTTTCAGGATTTGCAGTGGGTACTGATGATACATTACGTAATATGCGCTGGCGCTTAGATAAATTATGTAACGCTCATGTACTTGGCGGCATTGTTCTTAAAGTTTTTGAAAGTGCTCAGCACCCAGATGCTAACACCGTGTACTCCCGATTTCGTGCTTTGCATACTCGGGATAAAACTGCTTGGTGGACGGAATAAAATCAATGTCAAATCAATCAAATATAACAGCGTTAGTCATTAACTTAAATAGCGCAGTAAAACGCTGGTGCTTTCAGGAAAAACAATTAAGCCATCTTAAGATCAACTATCATCGTCACGCAGCAACATCTGTAGATGACTTAACAGATGCTACGTATGAAAAGTGGGCTAATGACTGGCAACGGAAACTGAGACGTACCGAAATGGCTTGTTTTTTAAGCCATTACCGTGTTTGGAAACATATCGCTAATAGCGGGCAAGCGTTTTTGGTTTTAGAAGACGATGTCTTACTGTCTGAGCACCTTCCTGAAGCCTTAGCAGTCTTAGAAAACAATCAGTCTCTTGATTATGATCATATTACTTTCGAAACTAGAGGCAGAAAGAAGCTTGTTACTAAACAAAGTGTCTTAGACTCAGAACATTTTAGCCTGCACACTCTATTTCTAGATAAAACAGGAGCAGCAGCTTATCTTCTAACCCCAGCAGGAGCAAAGAAGCTGATTAATCAAGTAGACAAGAAGGGTGCGGGACTAGCTGATGCTCTTCTGTGCCATACTAAGACTCTAAAAAAGTTACAATCTATTCCTGCTTTGGCTATTCAAATGGATATGGCAAGTCATTACAAGATGTCCAACCTTGAACAACCGTCTGTTGCCAAAAGCAATATTTCTACAGTCATCCATTCTAAACCTACGGCAAATAGCCTATCAGATAAGCTAACATTTAAATCTAAGCGCTTAGCTGCTCAGGTAGATATGGGGCTGATTCAAGCTCGCCACTCTAGTCAATCTAATTATATTGAAATAAGACCAAATGAAGATGAGTTTGCCTACTTATCTTATTTACTTAAAAATTA
>NZ_JBQSXG010000118.1:0-9563 GCF_052378005.1 Psychrobacter sp. AOP31-B2-9 | reverse complement strand
AAGCACGTACTCTAAATTCTTTTAATTATGCGGTAAAAGACAATCATACACTTGAAGGCGTTATTCTGACAGATAATACGACTGCTATTAAATTCCGTAATTTTTTACTATCAAGTACCGGACAAGACATTTTAAAATCATACGACTACGATAATATTGAAGGTTATAAGAATAGTGTCGATGAGCTATTTAATCCAGCCAAACTCATAAAAACTGATGCAGAGACCACCTCAGTCAATGTCGCTGATGCCCTTAGTAATGGTAAATAAAAAGAAATCATACCTATTTATCGTTTGTTGATTGCTTTTATGACTCGTTTTTTCTACAATGTCACTCCATAATGCGCCTATAGCTCAACAGGATAGAGCAGTTGCCTCCTAAGCGATCGATCCGAGTTCGAGTCTTGGTGGGCGCACTTAACAAATATACCACACAACCCCGTATCGCCCCATATATAAGGCTTTGCGGGTTTTTTTATTGCCTATAGAAGCCCCTATCTACCCATAGTCACTCCTTGAATACTGTGAATAATACAGTATTATATACAGTACCACTGGCATAAACCTCTAAAGGATACTGTAAAAATGGCAAAAATCGTAAAGCCTCTAAATAACACTCAAGTCAGCTCAGCCAAGCCAGCCGATAGACCTTACACTCTGACTGATGGCGGTGGCCTATATCTCCATGTCAGCACCGCTGGCTCAAAATCATGGCGGCAAGACTTTACAACCCCGGTTACCAAAAAGCGCGTGACAATGACCCTAGGCCAATACCCAGAAATTACACTGGCAGCAGCAAGGCAAATGAGGGCCGATATTAAGTACCATCTCTCGAATGGTGACGATCCTCGCAATGTTAGAAGGGCTGAGGAGCGCCAACAAGTATTAGAGTCTAATAATACTTTTGAGGTTGTTGCCGAGGAGTATATATCAAGGCAGACACATTTATCATCAGCCACTCATAAGAATAATAGACGTTATGCTGCCTATCTAAGTGAGCATATTGGTGGCATGCCAATCAGCCAAATAGAGCCTATTGATGTGCTTGATGCTTGTAGGCCAACTGAGAGTAAAGGCCACCTAGAAACGGCTCTAAAGATGAAATCGCTGGCTGGACAAGTATTTAGGTATGGCGTACAGACGGCAAAATGTAAGCGTGATGTTACCCAAGATTTGAAGGGCGCTTTAAAGCAGCCGCCAATTAAGCATTACCCTGCTATTACCGACCCAGATGAGTTCGGTCACATGCTAAGCGCTATAGATGATTACAATGGTTCTTTTGAGGTAAAATGCGCCATAAAATTAATGCCAATGTTGTTTGTCAGAGCTGGAGAAATGAGATATGCTAAATGGTCTGAGATAGACCTAGAAAAAGGTACATGGACATTTACCCCTAGAAAGACAAAACGCAAGACTGGGGTATCACTGATAGTACCATTACCGACACAAGCGTTAGAAATATTCACTGAGCTTTCTGAGCATAAGAGAAGTGAGTTCGTATTCCCAGCCATTCACACCACCGTCCAACCAATGAGTGAGAACACCATGAACCAAGCGCTAAAGCGCCTTGGTATCAGTGGTGATATCCACACTATACATGGGTTCCGCGCCAGCGCCCGCACCATGATTTCAGAAATACTGAAATATGACGATAAATACATTGAGATGCAATTAGGACACATGGTCAGAGACTTGCACGGCCGCGCCTATAACCGCACTCAGTATATTAGTGAGCGTAAAAATATGCTGCAAGAATGGGCTGATTATTTAGATAAATTGAAATCATGAGCAATAAAGTAATAACTATATAAACGTCAATAGTGAACCCTATTATCAAGGCCCTAAAAATATTGCTAACGATATATTTTATGTGACATTAGCAATATTTTATCACTTAGTTTTTACTTAGATAGCATTCTTATAACGAGCGCTAATAGCACTCCTAGTTAGGAGTGCTTTATTAAATGATTATTTCAAATATATACTAGTATGACAACCTTAGTCTTATCCAACATTACAACTTGTTAGCACTGGCGTGCCTTTCTTGATAATTTTAATTAAATTAGCACCATCGTATCCACCCTCATAACTAACACTGTAGTATCCGTCAATTTCTATTGTCATTGGAATGCGATAGCACTTATTCTTATTAAGCTTTAATTTCTCAATCTGAGGATTATCTGATTCAAGCGCAAACTGAGTAGGATAGTTTGTTTTAGGTACTTTGGGAATCATCGCTTTTGATTTGCTATCCACAGTAAACTCAGCCGGAAACCCTGCTTCATTAATCAGATTATATTCAAGAATTCCTGAGACTACAGTCTTTCCTTTATATGTTGTCATGCCATCATTATCCGTAGTACCGATCTTTAACGGCGTAGCTGGTTTAGTGCTTGCCTTTGCTGCAGGGGCTGCATAAGCTGATACACCGGTAAGGGATAATGCTGCTGCTACAGTAAGTGATACCAATTTGTTTTTCATTTTAAATCCTTTTGTGGGTTGGTTGTTTAATGAAATGGTTTGGTTTGAACTGTGTACGTTATCGCATAATATGATTAGAGCGTTTAATCAAAAAGACAAGTAATCGTTTTGTTTTGAGAGTTGTAAGTTGCACCCATATCTATTATCTCATCCCAATACTCCATCTTATAAGATTTAAAGTTGGGCAAAACAGTAGAGAGGTTGGCAGTTGGTGCAAACCTTAAAGCCTCGCCTGCACCTGAAGATTCTGGTCTAAACATAAATATATACTCTTCTAAAGGCTGCCCGCGATATTTAATGCCGTCTTTGAATATTAGATGATATGCGGTGAACTCATTTCCTTCTTTTATTTTCACGTCTTTTATCGTATCGCGATATGCTGATAACCATTGTGACCTAGGCTTAACAAAGTACCTAGAGTCTTCTGATACCCCTTTAATACTATCCGCTAATGACACCTGACTTTGGTCAAAAGTTTTAAAAGACAAGTTTTTACCTAGACAGCCACCTTCCATATCACCAAATAAATAGACCATGTCACTTGCTGGTAGTTTTTGAGGGCTGCTTGTAACTACTTTTTTATTATCTATGGGAGAGCTACCCAAACCTTGTTGCACACCCACTATAGTGCCTGTCACTACCTCATTCACCAAAGAACCAACACTTTTTACTACTGTTGTACCCATTGTTTGACTCTCAGCACAGCCTGATAGAGCAATAAGGCTACTAATAGCAACCACTGACAACACATGATTCGATTTCATAATTTAATCCATTAGCGTTTAAAATACTGAATGAGTATTAGAGGTTAAAAGTACAAGTTATTTCATTACCATCATCATCAGAATCTATTAAATTAGGGTATATATCTCTGTTTTCAGGCTTATAAAACTCTTCAAAGCTTTTAGCAATACCAAAATCCTTGGATGTACCAGAATTTCCTTCTTCTGTCATTGCTAGGACATAAAGGGGCTGATAGCCCTCTTTTTGCCATTTGTAAAAATGCTGGGAAAAAGGAAAGTCTTCGTTTGTATCGCAATTAGATTCCACACGCGTTAATTCTTTTTCTCTAAATAGATCTTCAAGCTTATAAACGGCACTTGTTGTTTCATCTTCTGCTATGCCCTGACCAGAACTAATATTAACTAAGCCTGGTTTTGTTTTAGTACCATAAGCTACAACATGGCTATGATCATCTAAATCACCGATGATGGAATAGTTGGTACCTCCATCTAAAGCAGGTGTTTTATTTCGCCATTCTCGCACATCAGGTATTTCAGCCAGCGTTTCCCACTGCCAATCAGTACTGGGCTTTAAAGCGAGGTAATCAGTAACCTTAGCAAATCTAGGTGCGTTTTCTTCTTCGACAACCACTTCTTCAATAACAACGACCTCTTCTTCAGCAACTACTGGCTCTACCGCAGCCACTTCGGCAACAGCTGAATCTTCAGTAGTGACTTCTTGAGTAGCTTCTACTTTGTTATTGTCCGCACAGCCAGATAACGCAATAATACTGCTTATAGCAACCAATGATAAAACATGACCTGATTTCATAGTTACGCTCTTAATATTGTTAGAAAATGAGTGGAAGAATTATAGGAAGAAGAATTAGTCTTTAGCAAAGGGTAATGGATACGAATAAATCTTCATTAATGTACTGAGCACTTTTGCAGCTTTAAATTCATAAATATGTGGATCTTCTAGACAAACAAAAAAGTCGCCCATTGTTTATATGGACAACTCTTAATGACTTAATAAAATGGTAATCGCTATTTACAGAATTTGGCAAAGAGGTTGTTCACTACAGGGCGAGGTATTGTGTAATCAGCCATTGCCTCTTTTAAGCTTTTATAATCTGCATCACTTACTATGGTTGAGTTTATTGGGCTTGAACAAGTAATGCTTAGTACCCCTCTAAAACTACTTGTTTTACCATCAGCTGTTAAAGCAATCAACAGATTGTCTGGCTTTTTAAGGTTAGCACCCGTATACCCTTCTATTGTCATAGGATATGCAGTCCAACTAGTGCTATACACACCACCGTCTTGACTAGTATAAACATTAATACCATTTGAAAAACCAGGGGCAGCTAGTGCGCTAGTAGATACAAGAGATGACAGGGTTAAAAAAGCTAAAGACAAAAAGTAAGTAGGTTTCATTACCGCTCCAATAATTGACGTTTTTACAAATCCTTATTATTTTATTAATATAACACAAATGTTTTATCTTGTTACATATAACTTAGTGAAGCATGTTGGTAGAATATAATCTTATTCAGATATTCGTTATAAAAGACTCTCAAAGTTTATTGACTAACTATCAAATAAGTCACAAGCTTACATATAAGATATACTAAAGTTTAGTAAAATATAATATTGCTAATTTATAGCTCAAGTAATTCCAAGCTATAAAGGGTCAGAAATTTGAAATTCCTGAAGGATATAAGAGAGTAAAAGTGAAAGACATTATCACGGTTAATCAATTAAATTTTAATTTTCTTGGTAAGATTTTTGGTAAAAAAGGCGTCCGTCTGACAGATCAAGGCTTGCTTATAGACACCAAAAAAGGACCAACAGAGCTCATCTCTTTCGCTGAAGTTAAGAGGTTTGCTTATATTGAAGAAGGATTCTTTGGCGCAACTCTATTTGTTCATAACAATCAATCATTGCAAGAACACAAATTTTTATCCAAAACTAACTCTACAGCGTTTTTAGAGTCTATCAACAAAAAGATTGCTCACTCATTACAACCCCATCTCCTTAACCTAATTGAAGACTTTAACCTTCGAGTTTTGAGTAACTACCCTAGAGATTCTAATATAGAACCAATCAAGTCATTAGCAGATGAGCTGTCTATATTTTATAAAGATGCTAAGGTGCCATGGAATTACTTTAGCAACCCTAAGTTGTTTAGCGAAGTTGAGAAGATACACAACCTCTACCCTATCAAACAAGAAACCTTAGGCGCGTATCATGAAAAAATCAACCTAGAACGAAGAAAGTCTTTTTTTGATAGCGTAGAGTCAAACCCGTTGACTGATGAGCAAAGACTGGGTGTACTTCGCTCTAATGATAAGAACATGGTACTGGCTGCTGCTGGCACAGGCAAAACCTCTGTAATGGTTGCCAAGGCCCTCGACCTTATTGATAGGGGACTAGCAGCACCTCAAGAGATTCTAGTTCTGGCTTACAATAAATCAGCTGCTGAAGAGTTAAAAAAACGGCTTGCTGATAAAGCTGAGAACTCAGGCATCGTATTAACTGAATCCCCTCAAATTTCAACATTTCACGCTTTAGGTAGAAAAATCCTAGGGGATTCTGGTATCTCAACCTATATGAGCGTCTTCACTGAAGACAGCTTAAAGCTTGGTGCGTGGGTAACAGAGTGGCTAATAGAGTATTTAACACAAGATCCCAAAAGAATGGTCGATTTTATATCGC
The DNA here is from genome assembly GCF_052378005.1 of Psychrobacter sp. AOP31-B2-9. Classification (NCBI taxonomy): domain Bacteria; kingdom Pseudomonadati; phylum Pseudomonadota; class Gammaproteobacteria; order Moraxellales; family Moraxellaceae; genus Psychrobacter; species Psychrobacter sp. AOP31-B2-9. The sequence goes on along the minus strand of NZ_JBQSXG010000118.1, from coordinate 3,643 downwards.
TATTCCCAGAACCTGTGAATCCTTTCGACTTTAAGACTCAAGAAGAGTATGAGCGGCATATCAGAGACAATGAGTTTAGAACTCTCCAAGGCGAATTGGTCAAAGGGTATCAGGAACTCAGGATAGCTAACTGGCTGGCTATTCATAAGATCGCATACGAATATGAAGCGCGTTATATCAGTAAGCGTAGAATTGACATAGGTTTTGACTACCAACCTGATTTTCATATATCGGACTCTAATATTTACATCGAGCACTTCGGCATTGATAGGCAGGGTAATACTCGACCAGATATTGATAAGCAAGCATATAACGAGTCTATAGATAGCAAGCGTAAATTGCATAAAGAGCTTGAAACAGTTTTAGTGGAAACATTCCATTATGACTGGACTGAAGATGCACTCGAAGCTCGTCTTGAAGAACGACTAGCTGCTGTTGGGGTTATTCCTGATAAAAACTCAGTTGAAGAGGCTTCAAAAGAATTACTCTCTAAGCTCAAGGAAGGCAATCAAATTGCCACTTGGAGCAAAATGCTTATCAAGGCTTTACAAGCCACTCGTTTTGAAAGGCTCAATGAAAACTCAATACTTGATAGACTAGAAAAAGCTGGCATCTCACAAGCAAAGAAAAAGACACGCATTCTAACGGACTTGCATGACGCGTATGTTGAAGAGCTTGTAGCTACTGACTCGATTGACTTTGACGATATGATTATTCGTGCAATAGCAGTTGTAGATAATGGTCAATACAAACCTCAATGGAGATATATTCTTGTTGACGAGTTTCAAGATATATCTGCTTCTCGGATGGAGTTTGTTAACAGTATCATTGAGAAAGGCCCTGATCCCTCATTAACCGTTGTCGGTGATGATTGGCAGTCTATCTATCGATTTTCAGGTGGTAAACTTGAGCTCACCACTAGATTCAATGAGCTGGTTGGACCGCACACCTTAACAATGCTCCAAAAGACCTTTCGCTATAACAATAGTATTGCTGATACTGCTGGGACGTTCATCATGGAGAACCCTGAGCAGTATCAGAAACACATCAAAACACATGACGTGATTAATGAACCACAAGTATATTTACTAGATGATAAGACTGGTGAAGAGAATGGTCTCTATAGTAGAGTCGCTGAGGTTGTCAGCAAGATTAGAGCAAATGACCGTGAGGGCTCAATAGCGATTATTGCTAGGTATAATTATTTGCTAAAAGATTCACGTGATTTTCTAGGTAAAGAAAAGTCTAAAAACATTCACTTCTGGAGCTTTCACAAATCTAAAGGGCTTGAAGCTGACTATTGCATCTTAATTGGCTTCTTCCAAGGGAAAAGCGGCTTCCCTAATGGCAACCGCGAGGACGCTATTCCAGAAGCCCTACTTCCAACATTAGACTCATTCCCTCATTCTGAAGAACGACGTTTGCTGTATGTTGGTATAACGCGCTGTAAAAAGAAATCGTATATTATTGCTAGTCCTACAGCGCCCTCAGAATTTGTTCTTGAGTTACTAGCCCCTAAATATGACATCAACATCTTCTCTAAATCGTTTCAAGAACGTCATAGGAAAATATTTAAATGCCCTAACTGCGTAAACGGCTATTTACGATTAATAAAAGGACAGTATGGCAGTTTTTATGGCTGTAGCTCTGGGAAAGGTTGTACAGTAGGTAAAGCGCGTGTCTGTACAAAATGTGAGGCACCATCTGTTGATGGACAGCATGAAAGCTTATGCAACAATAGAGACTGTGGTAATTCAATGAAAATCTGTAATAAATGTGGTCGCCCCATGAAAATGCGCGAAAGTAAATTTGGCAAGTTTTGGGGCTGTAGTGGTTATGGTATTCCAGACGATCAATGCAAAAACACAATCAAGATTTTCTAAGGATTTAATAGCTTTTGACTATCTAAGTTAGTATATTGAGGTGTGCCAGTTCCACGTTATTTTTAAATACGTCTATGCTCTTATAGGCAGTAAGCTAGACTATAGCGCATCAACAGCACGTAACTGATCCCGTCAAAGTAATGAACTTATTAAACCAAAGCGCATTGACGGTACACATTACTAGCATATGCACGACATTTTTAGCTTTAATTACAACTATACAGATGTTTGACAGTAATTCTAGATTATTTACATAAGAGTTTTTATATGATCTATTTTAGGTAATTCTAATAGCTATCTATGCTTCAGAATATATGGCTCGCAAACGAAAACAGTTAAGCTCCTCAGTCATACTTTGACTGTAATATATCTCTCCATCAATATAGATTGATGCTTCAATAGTTTCCGCTATATAAGCATGGTCATCTAATGAAAGGCTCTCACTGTACTCTGGATTAATAAATACTCCTTTCATATGCTCAGCACTAGGGAGTTGGCTTATCAGATTTTGTGTAGTTGCTTTTATTAAATCGGATTTAGAAACATTTGTAGCACTAGTCTGAATGAATTTAAATGAATTACTGCATTCAAATAAGCTTTTAATATCATAAGCATTCAAACAAATTTCGTAGCGTGGAGAGTAGACATCTAGTAGATTGATTAAATCATCCACTTCGTTAGGCTGACATTTAACAATGGCCTTTATGAAATCCAGATGATTAAAGAGGTGTTCAAACGTATCACTACCTGTTTGTATGCCCACTAGAAAATCAGCATCCACCTTCTCTTTTAGTGCTAATAGCATTTTCTCATCCCAATCATCGCTGATTATAAAATAACCGATAATAGATGGCGGAAAATAAGCCATATTTGGTTTGTACAACACTGCAACCGATATTTCTCTCCAATGTTGTACTCCATTACAGACGTCTCTATTTTTATACTTCGCAGTACTCGAAGCTACTTTATCATTAGAAGTATGGCATGACTTTTCACAATCAACGACTCTCTGTAAGTCCTCCTCATCAGAGCTTTCGTCATAATAAACACGGTCTCTTACTATATTTTTCTCATCAAGAAGCTGTTTTCTTGATAGATAATCTTGAATACTATTTCCCATAATTATCCACGCATCTAGATAGTCTTATTATGTGATTACTTGCAGGATGACATTGACGTCGTCTATTGCAAAGCAAACTTTTAATACTTTAAGTATACAAGTATACTGATAAATAATAACTTAACTTACAGAAATAGAGGAATGAGAAATATGAAAAAAAGTGCTGAGATTTCTGAATGTCAAAATTATAGGTATTCTTTGGAACGCGTTTGGGATCCGACTAAGAAGCTAGTAGGCTTTATAGGTCTAAACCCATCAACAGCTGATGGCATTGAAGATGATCCCACCATTCGTCGATGCATAGAGTTCGCAAAATCTTGGGGAGCAGGTGGGATATACATGACTAATTTATTTGCATACCGTGCTACAAATCCAGCCGTTATGATTGAACAAGAAAGCCCCATAGGTCCAGAAAATGATAGCTACCTAGCTCAGTTGCCCAATAAAGTAGATAAGATCGTGGCTTGTTGGGGCAATAGCGGCTGCCATAAAGATAGAGCTAATCAAGTAAAAGGGCTTTTAAAGGTTGACTTATTATGCTTAGACGTAAACAAAACTGGTGAACCTAAACACCCTTTGTACGTTAAGGGCAATACCGAACTAACAATATTAGGATAAGTAAACTTTGGTAGAAACAAGA
>NZ_JBQSXG010000117.1:0-9784 GCF_052378005.1 Psychrobacter sp. AOP31-B2-9 | reverse complement strand
AAATTTTCAATAAATTACGATAAGTAAAGTCGTTGTATCAATAGCAATGCCAGCTAAAATTAAACTTTAGCCAGCATTAGAATAAACAGCTCACTAAGCAAAACAGACTTGCCCCAGTACCACATTTTTACTTGCGCCAGTAACCGCAGGCAGGTTACCCGTTTCTCCCATTAAAGTTTGCTGAGCTAGCCATGCAAAAGCAACGGCTTCTACCCATGTAGGATCTAGGCCTAACTCGGCAGTCGTCGTCACCTTACATTGTGGTAAGTGAGCTTGCAACCGCGTCAACAAATAGGCATTGAGCGCGCCGCCACCGCAAATATATACAGCACTATCACGTTGTTCTACAAAAGGTTTGATTTGCATACTAGCAGTAATGGCGGTCAATTCAGTGAGCGTTGCTTGTATATCGGTGGCTGAGCAGCTTGTGCCAGTATCTTTTGACTCAAATGTACTCAGCTCATCTTGTAGCCATGCCAAATTAAAATCTTCACGCCCCGTACTTTTGGGATAAGGTTTTATAAAAAATGGATGTTCCAACAGTTGGTTAAGTAATGGCTCAATCACTTGTCCCGACTGCGCCCATGCACCATCTGCATCATAATCTTTACCAGTATGTAGTAATGACCATGCATCCAATAATAAATTGGCTGGCCCAGTATCGTAGCCAATAACTTGATCTTTTCCATTGGCAGGCAAAACGGTAATATTGGCAATACCGCCCAAGTTCAATAACACGCGTGTACTGTCATGCGTGACAAACAGTGCTTGATGAAATGCTGGTACCAATGGCGCACCTTGACCACCAACGGCCATATCACGACGACGAAAATCACTAACCACACTGATACCTGTACGCTCAGCGATGATATTGGCATCGACTAATTGCAATGTGAATCCCATCTGCGGACGATGGCGCACGGTCTGACCATGACAGCCAATGGCCAGTACGGCATCGGCATCTATATTTGATTGTTTTAGTAGCGTATTGACCACATCACTGGCAAACTCAGCATACTGTTTGCTTGCCCAACCAAACCAGTCCAGCTCGCTATTGGGCTCATCGTCAGTTGGCGTTAACTGACTCACACCTTTGGGCTGGCACAAAGCCAACAGAACCTCACGTAGGCGCTGCGGAAAATCCTGACTGTAGCTCGCTACCAGTTGCATGGGTGTCGTTGTATCATCATAAAAGCGGCATAGTACAGCATCCATGCCGTCCAAGCTGGTTCCTGACATCATACCAATATACAGACCATCGTCAAAACTTTCAAAAAGGGTCTGCTCAAGCGTATCGGACAGTGATAAAAAGTCTGATTCTATATCGGACCCCAACTCAGTCTGTCTGTCAGCGACAGCACTAAAATCAGAAGTATCTTTTCTCTCATCTGCAGGCAGCAGCTTAGTCATGGCAATTTACCTTAAAAAACGCTAATATATCTGCCAAATTCTAACATCTTTTGACAGCGACGAGATTCTAAATCATTCAAACGCTGTAACCCTTTAATAAAGACAATATAGAGACTCTCATGACTGAGCATACATACACCCTAGAAGAACAACTTGCCTTAATTCAACGCGGTACACAGGAAATCCTATCTGAAGAGGATTTGGTTAAGAAGTTGAAACTGAACCGCCCATTGCGCATCAAGGCAGGCTTTGACCCTACGGCACCTGATTTGCACTTAGGTCATACTGTGTTGATCAATAAGCTTAAGCATTTTCAAGACTTGGGTCATGAGATTTATTTCTTAATCGGTGATTATACGGCCAAAATTGGCGACCCTTCTGGCAAAAACAGCACACGTCCGCCATTGACCGATGAGCAAATCAAAGTTAATGCGCAGACTTATGCTGAACAGGTTTTTAAAATTTTGGATAAAGAAAAAACCAAGATTGTCTTTAACTCCGAATGGTTCAAGGATATGTCAGCGGGTGACATGATTCAGCTTTCTAGCCAATTGACCGTCTCACGTATGCTTGAGCGCGATGATTTCTCTAAACGCTATGCAGCACAAACGCCGATTGCCATACATGAGTTTTTGTATCCGCTGGTGCAAGGTTATGATTCTATCGCCCTAAAAGCGGATGTTGAGCTGGGTGGTACTGATCAAACCTTCAATATTTTGATGGGTCGCACGCTACAAGGCCGCTACGGTCAAGAGCCGCAAGTATGCATCACGGTACCAATCTTAGAAGGGTTGGATGGTGTCAACAAGATGTCTAAATCATTGGGCAACTATGTTGGTATTTATGATGCACCAGGTACTATGTACCAAAAACTGTTATCAATGCCGGATACTTTGATTCGCCGTTACTTTGAGTTTTTAAGCTTTAAGCCAATGGAAGAAATTGAAGGCTTAATGAATGAAATGGAAGGCGGTCGCAATCCACAAGAAATCAAACGTATCTTAGCCGAAGAGTTAATCGAGCGCTTCCATGACGCTGATGCCGCTGCCAATGCCCACAAATCTGCCGGTAACGTCTTAGCAGATGGCGAGCTACCAGTTGACTTGCCAGAAATTACCTTAGATTTAGAAGGACAGGATGCGTTATTTATCACGCAAATTCTAAACCAAGCGGGACTGACCAAAAACAACTCAGCAGCCAAAGACATGGTAAAACGTGGCGCAGTCAAAGTAGATGGCGAAGTCGTTGATGGTGGCTTTAGCTTAACCTCAGGTCAGACGGTCGTGATTCAGGCTGGCAAAAAGGCTTATGCAAAAGTGACGGTGGGTTAAATTAAAATAACACATTTACAAACTTGAGCTATAAATAAAGATATAATATTAATTATATTTTTACTTTTATTTGATTAGGAACTATAGACATATATGGCAAGTCGTCAGCTAGTGACACATTCTCCTAAAGCTTTAACTCATTATCGAAAACAGATGTCGCTATCTGTAGATTTGCTTGCCAAAAAATCGAATACTAATTTGAAGAAAGTTCTCATAGGTGAAACAGAATCCGAAGTTTTCACTGTGAAACAATTAGAGAGTATTGCCAAAATACTGATTGTACCTACCCATTATCTCACAATGGATAAGCTCTATAGTAAAAATATTCCAAAGTATATTGATCATAGAAACTACTCAGATAAAAACTCAGATGATGAGGATTTATATGAGCTAAATAAGCTAATCAGTGAAGTTTATAAAGATAGAGAGAATCTATTACATGTATACGATGCTATCGAAGAAAATCTTGGAGACTTCCAGTTAAGCTTATTAGGGAATGATGCACAGGAAGATGCTCAACGTATTCGAGATTTCCTAGATGTGGATAACGCTCGTCTGACTGTTGAGGGGAGCGACTACTATAAATCATGGCGCTTATTATTAGAGAAAAAAGATATTTTAGTTCTAGAGAAATCTAGACTTAGTATCGGTTCAGAAGGTTTATCTCTTTACTATGACGTATTACCTATTATAGTTATTATTACATCTGGTCAGACTCCATCGAGAAAGCTCTTTACTTTAATTCATGAACTAGTACATTTAGGTCTAAGACAAAGTGCTTTAGATGGTCATATCTTAGAAGCTGATAATAGTACTGAAAGTTATTGTAATGAAGTAGCAGGCCATGTATTAGTTCCTACTTCAGTTATAAATAAAATTTACGATGAAAAAAAGCAATTAACTGAGAATATTGCGTACATTCGAAAAGCTATTAAAGTCAGTTATGATGCTATCGCTATACAGTTAAAGCAAATAGGAAAAATCTCACAGAACGAATTAAATACATATTTTGCTAATAAGCAGAAAGAAATGGATGAAAAGGATAGTGGTTTTAGAGTCAGTTATAAAAAACACACTACCTATAATCATTTTGGTAAGATTTATATTCAGCAAGTGTTTTCAGCCGTTTGGGAGGATGCACTGAGTTTAGGTAGTGCTATGAGAATTCTAGGTATTGAAAAAATGAGTGATCTAGACCATCTAGAGAAGAAGGCTTTTACATAATGACATTAATGTGTTGTGTGGATACTAATGCGTTACTAGATATATGCTATCGTTATTACCCTAATGATTCTTTTACAAGTTTATGGGATGGACTAGAATCTGCTGTTATGGCAGGGCAAATACGTTTTATTCAATCCGAGCATATTAATAAGGAAGTTGAAGGGAAGCTTACTCAGTTCGGTTATCCTAGAAACAATTACGATGATTTCATAAGACGTCTTAAAGTAGATGTAATAAGAAACAGTGATTATGCTCAAGATCTAATTAGCTTAAAAGGAGATTTGGCTAGCAATGTGCCTTTCATCACTAAAAAGCGAGAAACGTTCCTAGATAATTTAGATGAAGACTTATCAAACATCTCAGTAGCATCCATCAAGAATGCGAAAGTTATTACTAGTGAACAGGGCTTTAATAAAGATATTACTAATCCAGTTTTAAGCAAACAGACTCAATTAAAAATTCCTGATGTCTGTCGTTATAAAAATATTCCTTGTAGCAATTGGTTAGACGTCTTCACTCACTTAGGTATGAGGTTTTAAGCTATCATAATATCCCAAGGCATTTACCGCCACTACAAAGGCAGTCTCTATCAAGTATTGCATACGGCGCAGCATTCAGAAACCGAAGAATCGCTTGTGGTTTATCGTTGCCTATACGGTGAATATGGCGTGTGGGTTCGTCCCTTAACGATGTTTACTGAAACAGTTATGGTAGATGGCAAGCAAATACCACGGTTTGAATTGATTAAAGACTTAAACGATTAGTTTCAGTTTTCTGCGAACATATCTCACCGCTGACTTAACAAAAAAGCGACTTTGAAAGTCGCTTTTTTCTATCTATTCACACCAATGTTTTAAAGTTCAACTACTCAAAAACTGCCTTAACACCTTATAAAACCCGATGGGCGCATCCATTGGTACGGCATGTCCTGATTTTGGTAAAACAATACTATGTGCATTGGGCAGCATGGTAACCAAACGTTGTTGCCACTCTGCGCCATATAACTGCGAACGCCCGCCGATCAGTAGCGTGGTCGGAATATTTACCCTTGGCAATACGGCTCGGTAATCGTAGGGCAGCTCAACATAAGCAGACAGGCAGCGCAGTTTGTGCTGCCACGTGGCGTGTTTCATCAGAGCGATTTTATGTGGTGCGCGATAACTCAAAGTTTTTGTCAATATCTGTGAAGGCTTGGTACCGACAGAAAGCAGCGAAAACGAGCGTTCCACTGTCAATAAATTTTCTTTTAATTGATAAGGTAGATGCCGAAAACTATCAACTTGCTCCACCTGCATATAAGGTGCTGCATGAGTGATCAAACGTGTGAACTGCGCAAATAACTCGGTTTGCCGCGTGCCAAATACGCCGCCACCTTGCCAATCAGGCTGATTGTGAATAATCGGTGCTTGGTCAATATTCAAATAGCGGCTCACGTATTGAGTACCAAAGCGCTGAAAATACGCCCACATGACCAACGCGCCCATGGAGATTCCAGCCACATGAAATGCCTCAACCCCAGTTTCTTCACGCATATACTCAAATACTTGCTGAGTATCCTCTGCATATTGCTCAATAAAATCAAACGTTGGCAACATTAGATTACTGGCCAACCCAAACCCTCGAAAGTGCGGCAGATAAAATTGGTAATGCTGAGTCAACGGTAGGATGAACGGCAAAAACTGCCGCGCATCCATCCCAAAAGCGTGTAGCAGCAAGACAGGTTTACCTTTACCAATGATAGAAACGGGCAACGGTGTACCATCAGTCGCCGTGACATGAGTGGTTTGTAATTGATACTGCTCAGGCGTTTTAAATGTCGTTTTGAACATATGGGATATCATTGGCTTATATTGGCTATGTATGACGTGGCACAGCGCTATAGTTAAGTTCACATAGTTTCGATACAAAGAAACCGAGTACAAGCCATACATGAGTATGGCTAGCAAGGGTGACGATGTAGCGAATTTACATGAGTTGGACTATATTACTGCCACAGTTTGGCATAATTGGCGTCACTGATATTAGCGATATCTAATGTTGCTAGCATCTCGCGTAGGGTAGTCCAGCGCTCGGCATTTGGTTTGATAGGTGCTATCAAGCGTTTTAGCGTATCATTGATAATGTCATCCATTAATGCTGATGGCGCCTCGCCCGTATAACCATAATAAATCTCGCGTGCCTGTTGAGGATTGTCGATACATAGCTGTGCCATTTCTGTACTAACCGCGACGAACTGTGTCAATGCGTCCGACTTTTCTTGCCAGATACTATGTGTGGTCATCAGCTCCAATGCCGAAAAATTAGGATACGGTGATAGATGCTGATCGATAAAGGTATACTCAAGCCCAACATAATTGGCTTCAATGCCTTCAAAATTATAAAAGCATAACCATGCACCATCAAATTCACCTGCGGCATCGCCTTCTTGTAAGTTTTGTAGATGTTGAAAATCGGTTTCAACAAAATCCACATTATCAATATCTAGCACAAAACCATTTTTCTTGGCATAGCGGCTTAAAATCTCAAAGCCAATTTTATTGGTAATAGGGTTTGATGCGGGCGTTGTGATACGAATCGGTTGGTTATTGTGCAATTTATCAAGGCTGCTTTGCTTAATAAGCACGCCGCCATCAGTCACAAAAAAACAGCCCAATGCTTTTAAGTCTTCAAAATAATGCTCAAATAAATGAATCGGCTCGTTCACGTGCAAATCAATATTGCCTGCTTCTAGCTCTGCAAACCCATCATAATGTTCTGTAGGCTCTATCATATTAATATCAAGCCCCGCCTTAGAATAAGCACCAGTATGAATACCGGCAATAAAAGGCAGATGGTCTGGATTTAAAAACCATTCTAGCGTCAACGTTAGCGGTGCATTAGCCATTAAAGTGTCCTTATAATTATTAATAAATAACAGTATGAGTGATTGCGAAGTCTCATTTATTGATCATCGATAGATAAATAAATGCGTCCACAAATAAGAAAGTTGACCATATCACAAAACAGCGGTAAAAATGACCAAAAAATAGGCCGTCACACAGTATCAAAATAAGATACTGTGTGACGGCCTGATAGTAATGATGTTAACGCTTAATACTGACTAACTGTCGTCTTTTGCAATCGTCAGTCCATTATACGTTTGCGCAACAGGCATCACTTCTAAGCGGTTGACGTTGATATGTGCAGGCGACTCGATAAGCCATATTAAAATATCACCAATATCATCGCCAGTCATATTTTTGAACCCGTTATAAACCTGTGCAGCTTTAGCATCATCACCGTGGTAGCGTACGTTCGAAAACTCAGTACCACCGACATTACCCGGCTCAAGATTGGTAACACGGACTTGGGTTCCCAATAAATCAGCACGCAAGTTTAAGCTAAACTGCTTCACAAAAGCCTTAGTCGCGCCATATACATTGCCACCAAAATAAGGCCAGCTACCAGCAATCGAACCAACATTGATAATATAACCGCTATCGCGGGCAACCATCGCTGGCAATACCGCATGGGTTAATGCCATCAGGCCTTTGATGTTGGTGTCAGTCATGCGCATCCAATCTTCTAACTTAGCGTTTTGAGCAGGCTCAGTACCCAGTGCCAAACCAGCATTATTTACCAACACATCAATTTGACGAAACTTTTCAGGCAAGTCAGCGATAATTTGAGGGATAGTGTCGGTATCGCTCACATCCATAACGACTGGCAAAAAAGCCTCACCTAAAGTCTCTGCCAAAGCATTGAGTTTATCAAGGCGTCTAGCACAGCCAATCACTTGGTGACCGTTTGCCACCAAACGTTCAGCCAGTGCCTTACCAAAACCCGCGCTTGCGCCTGTAATTAATACGTTCATCATCCATCCTTATCATTGAGGTTGTATGCTTCTGTCATAATGTTTATGAGCACTATTTAAGTTAGTGCGCCTTAAGTTAGTGTATCTTAAATAGTGTATCTAGAGCCTATCATTCAGGTTAGAGATATGCTCTAGATAATTACTTATTTATTTGATAACTGTTTACCAAAAATCTTATCACCAGCATCACCCAGACCTGGGATGATATAACCATGCTCATCCAAATGGCTGTCTAGCGCAGCGGTATAGATTGTCACGTCAGGATGCGCCTCATTGACCAAGCGCACACCCTCAGGTGCGGCCACTAATACGAGTGCTTTGATATTGGTGCAGCCATTTTTCTTTAGCATCTCGATGGTCGCAACCATTGAGCCGCCCGTGGCTAGCATTGGGTCAATGATGAGCGCAGGGCGTTTGTCCATGTGGCTGACGAATTTTTCAAAGAAAGGCACTGGCTGTAGCGTTTCTTCATCACGCTGTAAACCCACAACAGAAATCTTAGCAGTAGGGATGAGATCGAGCACCCCATCAAGCATGCCAATACCTGCACGCAAAATCGGTACAATAGTCGCCGTTTTACCGATGATTTGCTCACCAGTAATTTCACCACACCAACCTTGCATTGGGAAAGTCTCGATTTCAAAGTCACGGCTGGCTTCATACGCCATCAATCGGGCAAGCTCTTTGGTTAACGTACGAAACTTATAAGTACTACAGTCTTTTTCACGCATTAAGCTAAGTTTATGACGGACTAGTGGATGGTCGATTACTGTAATTTGTAAATCGTTATTTAAGTCGCTCATGAGTACTCTCTTGATTTTGGGCTGATGCTTACGCAATTGCTGCGGTTGCTATTAATATAAAGGATACAAACACCTACCGCTCTCAAACTGCATCGCTAGCATATAAATAGTAAAGTAAGGCTCTGCACAGTAAAGCCAATTAGTTGCTTACATTACTGTGCAGCAGTGTTCACTTAGCGCAATGACAATATTTGCGTTCACAGCTGCCGTCAAAGCCTAACTATTTAGGCTTAGTAAGCTAACTAAACCAGTTAAATATAACTATATAGTATGATTCTAAATGAGGTAGTGTTTAGGCTTGCTATGATACCAAAAAAACCACTTTTCTGATGAAGAATCTTATGACTACGCGCTCATCTCATACGAATGATAATCCTGATACCAACTCGATATTGCCTGAAACGAGAGCAGCAGAAATAGAAACGCATCCGTTTCCACCTGTCTTACCGCCCAATGCGACGGTTATGATGATGGGCACATTTCCACCGACCAGTGAAAAATGGGCAATGCGCTTCCATTATCCAAACTTTTATAACGATATGTGGCGCATCTATGGGCGCGTGTTTTTTGATGATGCAGATTATTTTCGAGTAGGGGGTGAGAAGCGTTTTGACCCAGAGCGTATTCGCGCCTTCATGTTTGAGCGCGGGATCGCGTCTTGTCCAACTGTTAAGCAAGCCATTCGCGAAACAGGCAATGCTTCGGATAAAAACTTAACGGTGGTGACGCCAGTCGATCTAGATAATATTTTGACGCAAGTGCCAAAGGTGGAGACACTGTTCACAACAGGCGGTAAAGCGACTGAAGTACTGCTGAATTTGTTGAATAATCCACCGGCCAAATCTAAATATCCAAAGACCAATCAGAGTATGGACTATCCTTACGAGTGGCAGAGTGCAGATCATCAAAAAACTGACGTGAATAATCTAACTTTATATCGATTACCATCCACTTCACGGGCCTACCCTTTATCCTTAGATAAAAAAGTCGCTGCTTACAAGGACTTCTTTAAAAAGATAGGTAAGCTCTAATAATAATCGTTTATAAGAATTAAGACTTTAAGCGGGCTAACCCATTGAAAGTATTAGCCTATTAAAAGTGGCATAAAACTAAATAAAAAACCTTTAAATAAAGTATTGACACTGTGTATAAAGCGTCTATAA
>NZ_JBQSXG010000116.1:0-9953 GCF_052378005.1 Psychrobacter sp. AOP31-B2-9 | reverse complement strand
TTGCCTGACTCAAGCAATCCACTCTCCGATATACTCGGGGCGGTTCATTTAAAATAAATGATGAAAAGTCATACGCAGTGCTATTTTAAGAACTATCTAAATTATGACGTACATATAGTAGAGTATTTCACATATTCTATTGTCAGTTCAATAACGTTACTAAACTGGCAAAAATTACACATTCAATCTTAACGAACCATGGGATTTTTATGAAAATATTACATTATAATGGTCTGGATATAAAAAAAATTCCTAACTATAAAAAAGTGTCTCAAGCCATTATGGAGGGAAACTTTGCACGAGCTCAAGTTAAAAAAATAGGCGACAACTTATATCGTGCGCGCCTAAATGATAAAGACAGACTGTTGTTTTCCTTATATCTTTATGAAAATGAAACCTATGCCTTGATATTAGAGTGGATTAAAAACCATGATTATGACAAGTCACGTTTTTTACGTGGAGGGGCGAAAATAGACGACGCACAAATTGAAGTGGTCACTACCCCACCTAAACCCGAAGCCGAACTCAATTATGTTAACCCTAAACATCAAGATTTTGCATGGCTGGGCAAGTGCATCTCGTTTGATGATGTGCAACAGGGTATTTACCAAACCAACCCACCTTTGGTGATTATTGGCTCGGCAGGTAGTGGCAAAACTGCTTTAATGCTAGAAAAGCTCAAGCAGATGACAGGCGACGTGTTGTATGTCAGTTTATCTAGCTATTTGGTAAAAAATGCCCACGATTTATACTACAGTGGACATTATAGCAATGAGCAACAAGCGGTTGATTTTTTTAATTATCAAGAATTATTAGAAAGCATCCACGTTCCTCAGGGTAAACCCATTGAATTCTCTTCATTTAAACAGTGGTTTATGGCAAACAAACAAAATGGGGGCATAAAAGATGTTCATAAACTCTTTGAAGAGTTTAGAGGGGTATTGACCAGTAGCGATATGAGCATTGGGAAAAACGTTGGCTATTTATCTCAGGAGGACTATCAATCATTGGGGGTTCGTCAATCTATTTATTTAGAAGATGAGCGACAGGAGGTATATCAATTATTTCAAAAGTATTTGCAATATGTTAATGACGGCGAGGATACAAAAAATAGTGAGTATTATGATACTAACTTAACCAGTCATCAATGGTTAAAAAAAGTGACACCTAAATATGATTTTGTGGTTGTTGATGAGGTTCAAGATTTTACCAGCATACAGCTATATCTTATCTTACAGACGTTACGCCATAGTGGACAGTTTTTATTGTGTGGTGATGCTAATCAAATTGTTCATCCCAACTTTTTTTCTTGGGCAAAAGTAAAGTCTTTATTTTATCACCAAAAGCAGTTACAAGGTGGCGATGAACTGATCCGTATTTTGCATACCAATTATCGTAATGCGCCAGAAGTGACCCAAATTGCTAATCGTATCTTGCAAATTAAAAATATGCGTTTTGGCTCAATTGATAAAGAAAGCCATTACTTGGTTGAGAGCAATGGTCATGTACAAGGCAATGCCAGATTATGGCAGGATAAAACCGCACTACTCAAAGAGATTAATGAAAAAACTCGGCTCTCAACACAGTTTGCGGTGATTGTCTTACATGATGAACAAAAAGCAATGGCAAGGCAACACTTCAACACACCGCTCATTTTCTCCATTCAAGAAGCCAAAGGGTTAGAATACGAAAATGTTATTTTGTATAACTTTGTTAGCAGTGAAGAGCAACGTTTTTTACATATTGCTCAAGGCGTAGATGCCGAAGCATTAGACGGCGAGTCTTTAAGCTATAGTCGTAATAAAGATAAAACAGATAAGTCTTTAGAGGTCTATAAGTTTTATATCAATGCGTTGTATGTTGCCTTAACTCGTGCCATTAAAAATGTGTATTGGATAGAGTCTCGTCACAAACATCCCCTCTTCAATCTATTAAAAGTCGCCATGTCACAGTCTGACACGCTAGATATTGAAGCAAATAACTCTAGTGTTGAAGAGTGGCAATTAGAAGCACAAAAACTGGCGATGCAAGGTAAAACTGAGCAAGCTAAACAAATTCGTCAAGAGTTATTGCAAGAGAAAAAAGTGAATTGGACAGTTTATGATAACCAAAAACTAATAGAAGTTATTGATAAAGCCATTGTTAAGGGTGAGAAAAAGGCAGGTATCTTATTATTAGAATACGCCCAAGTTTATAACAACCTAAACTATTACAATGGCTTACAACAATTAGAGTTGAAAGCCGCCCAGCGACCTTTACATTACAACCATAAAGATATTTTGCAAAAGTATTACTACATTTATAACAGCAATAATTTAACCCATATTGAAAAACAAGTCGATAAATTTGGGCTTGAATATCGAGATATGTTTAATCGCACGCCTTTAATGAATGCGGTTTGGGTAGGTAATGTCAACTTGGTAAAAAGACTGATAGAGCGTGGGGCAGACATCGAAGCGGTGGATAATCACCACCACTATGCCTTACAAATCGCCTTGCAAATGTCTATCGTGACTCCTAGAGAAACTCAATATTATGATGACAACATGATTGAGCATAACGTTAAATATGCCAAACAAATATTACCAGAGATTTATGATTTAATCGCCCCTGACAGCATCAGCTTACAAACACAGGGGAGATTGGTAAAGCTAGAGTCATACACTATGGAATATTATTTGGTCAATATGATGTTAGCCATGTTGCCCAATAAAGCCTTTAGTATTGGAGACTCAGAGTGTCATTACCCAACGTTTGAAACCCGAGACCTTTTAAGTGCCATAGCACATATGCCTGTCAGCGTATTACCTGAGTACCGCCGTAAACGAGCTTATATCAGCAGTATTTTGGCAAGAAATGAGGTGTCTAGACAGGATTCTTATAATCGACAGCTGTTCCAACGCATAAAAAGAGGCCACTATATCTTACACCCTGAACTCCAGATCAAAATAGCTGACGAGTGGCATCAACTGATTGATTATAAAAAATATACTGTTTCAGATAACAGGCTATTTAAGGCAATGTTATGGTCAGATATTTATGACGTATCTTTAGCAGAAAAAATCCCTGATTTTATAGAAAAGTATTCATTTTAGGTGTAATGGACAAAATTCAGGCTGACACAGCCCTTAAAGCTATATACTATAAGTATTTGCAAGGATTGAAAGCCATGAATCAAAAAACTGCCCTTTTTGTGGTGAAAAACACATTAAAAAGAACGGTCACAAATCAGGAAAACAACAGTACAAATGCCTAATTTGTGATCGGCAGTTTTTAGGTGGCAAACGTCTTAGTAATGAAATATTGTGGACTGAATATACACAAGGTAAACAGACCTATAAACAACTTGCTAATAAGTATAGCTGTAGCATAAAGACCATACAAAGACGGCTAGATACTATTGAAATAAAGTCACTTAATAAGCTACCTACGCGTGCAAACATAGTGATGGACACGACCTACTTTGGTCGAACATTATAAAAAGCTGACTAAATTTTGAACAATTACAAGGCAACTGTATTTGCACAGAGCAGGGCAACTACCCTACTTTTAATATTCTGTGCAAATCTGAGAGCAACCAAAATTGGCTAATTTCAGCTGACTTTATCAAACTTTGGATCTTTTAAACTGATATTGCCCCGTAGGATATCTGCATACATTCGAAAGTCACTAACAAAACTTTGAACGGGATATTTAAATGTGGCGGGTTTATTTTTCTCAAAAAAGAAATGACCTACCCAAGCGCAGGCATAACCGGCGGCAATGCCTTTAAGCACAGGACTGACTCTGCCAGTTTTCAGTGCTGAGGCCAATCCAATTAAACCAAAGCTACTACCAGCAAAGTGTAATCTTCGAGATATGACATTTTGGTGCTCTTCTAGGTAAAAGCTATAAAAGCTTTTGTTGGCAGGCTTGGTGGTAATAATATTATAGACAGGCGTGTTCTCTGATGTAACATCTGATGTTGTTGGGGATTTGTTTTCTACTTCGGGTTTCATATTAGCATCCTTGCTAGTTGGGTGTTATTTAACTCAATATCCTTGAAATCCAATGCCTTGTCAAATAAAACCCTTTATCCCGATTTTATGCCAAAAAGTTAGGCGCTCATATTTGCACAGAACAGCACTAAGACCCTGCTTTTATAATTCTGTGCAAATACAGGCGCCTATTATTTGTATAAAAAATCACCTTTTTATCTAATAAACGGTCACTTGCCAGCATTTATGTTTTATTTCATCTATAATAAACCAAATCATCCCCAAGGGATACTTGGGGATGATTTAGTATAAAATCTATAATAATAAAGGGTTTGTATTTTATTTTATGTGGTTTTGGTGTCCAGTTTGGTGTCCAAATAAAGAAGTGATTTGGCACTGGATTTGAGAAGAGATAGTAGCAATGAGAGACAGCGAACGCTGTTTGTTAGGAATACTTTAGCACAATAATTATCTAGATTGTACAAAAATTATTTTATAAAAAGTTGTGCAAAAAACAGGTGCACTTTATCTAACTGATAAAAGCAATAAAGTGAGAAATATGATTATTCATAATAAACGGGACATCAATAGACTTGAGTGCCGTGATAAAGATTACCTAGTTGCGGTGGCTGGTGTGCCGGGGTTAAGTGTACGCACCTACCCTAATGGTAAAAAAGAATATTATCTACGTTATACCCACCCACATCAGCCTAATAAACGTCCACGTATGACTTTGGGCTCTGTAGAGGATATTAGTTTAAACGAGGCTAAAACCAAAGCAGAATCTGTATTAGATATGGTTCGAAATGGCACTGACCCTAAAGCCATACGCCAACAGCAACGGGTTAATAAATACGCTCATCTAAAAAATGCCACTTTTTCTGAGATTGCTGAAGCCTGGAAGGACAATAAAATTAATAGCCGCCGTCAACGCAAATCTGGTAAGCGCTCTTTTAGTGAATCTACCTTAAAGTTTTGGGATCTGTGCTTGGGTTATATGTGTGCTGAGATTGGCGACTTACGTATTAATGATATTACCAGCGAAACCATCCTAAACGTCTGTGAATCTATTCAAAATAACGATAATGAAGCAGCCTTTGTCGGTGCCAGTACCCGTTTATATACAGAAAAAGTATTTTCATTCGCTGTTGCACGGGGTTTGTGCGATAACAACGTTGCCATTTACACCCGTGGAGAATTGGCACCAGCCAACTCTGGTAAACACTTGCCAGCACTGACTAAACCCGATGAGTTTGCTATGTTATTAAGGGATATGTCAGAGTTTACTGCAGCAAGCGAGCTGACCTTGATGGCAATGAATTTATTGCCTTATGTCTTTGTGCGCAGTATCGATCTGCGCTCTATGCGCTGGGATGAGATTGATTGGGATAATAAACTATGGGAGTTTTCACCTACTAAGGGTGAAGGTCGTGAGGATATGGTCTCAAGCTTGGTAGTGCCATTGGCAGATCAAGTTATCTACCGCCTGCGTGAGATTCAAAAGATAACCGGTTATAAGCCTTATGTATTTGCGTCAATTCGCTCATCAAATAATGCATACATGAGTAAAGCGACCTTGGTTCAAGCCTTTCATCGTCTAGGCTATAAAGGTAAGCACTGTGCACATGGATTTAGGGCATCTGCCAAAACTTTACTGATGGAACAACCTGAACTTCGCTATTCAGACATTGTGACAGAGCTACAGCTTGGCCATAGAATCAAAGATACCCATGGTGGAGCGTATAACCGACTTGATGAGATAGACACACGTACTCAAATGATGCAGCACTGGGCAGACTATATAGACAGCCTGAGCAGTCGTTAATGTAGGCGCTCCCCTACTCTACTAGTCTTTCTTTAGCTTGACCACATTCATGCTTGGATAAGCCAAGTCAATTTTATATTTACTGCCACCACGGTATGCTTTTGTTTTGACAATGCCTTGGCTGTGCTTATAGTCTACCTTTTCAACTCGGTAGCCCATACTGTTTAACTTACGAGTGGCCACTCTCTCTGCATTAACTCGATTGTACTCACTCTTCTTGTGTTTCTTCTTATTTTTCTTTTTATAGTCATCATGCTTTTTATAATCGCCTTTACCATCCGGGTAATAAACGCCTCCATTAGGATGATAAATAGGACCATCTAGGATTAATGGAGTTGATGTACAGCCTGTGGCAACCCCTAAAGTAGCAGCCATAAGGCCTGCTGATAGTAGCTTAATATTTGTCATGAAAACTTACCTCTAAGTATTAAAATAATATTTAAAAATATGTTTGCAGTAATTTAGTCTTTTTCAATCTTAATGACATTTAGGTTGGGATAGCCGAGTTCAATTTCGTACTCTTGCCCGCCACGTTTGGCTTCAATCTCAAAAATACCACGGCCATTCTTTTCATCTAGTTCAATCTCATCAACACGATAACCCATTGATTGAACCTTTCTTACAGCCTGTCTTTTTATAGCAGGGTAACGAGCTTCTCGTTTAATTCTATCTTCAACATCATCGCCTTTATATTTCTTTTTATAGTCGTGCTTATACTTTCTATCATGATGTTTGTTGGTTTGGTGTCTATCATCCTTATAAATAGGACGATCACCATAGTCGTAATCAGGTGTCACAACACAGCCAGCTAGGCCACCAATTAACGTTGCCCCTATTGCCAGTGACAGCATTTTTTTAAGTACTGAATGATTAGCCTTCATTATGACATCTCCCTTGCTCGTTTTTTTAGGCGGTAAAATCGGTAAAATAAGGTTTGTAGTTATATTATACAAACGTTTAATAATAATACTCCATAATAGCCAACTATCCTTTATCCTAAATGTCTTGTTTGTTAATAAGTTGTAATCACCTATGGAATCTTATGCATCTAGGGCTATCTGCTATTATTGTTGGCAGGAGAATGTTTTTATAAGGTTTATAGGAAGCTAAAGGTATGAGATGATAATTAGAGGTAATCTAGAAAATGAAATCCAACTAACAGAGTATATGCTAATTAGTTGCGCTGACAGTCAAGTTGATAAATAAAAATCGTTAAGAGAGCCCATCCCAGATTCTGTGTAACTGCAATTTAGATTAAATGCTTACTAACACGCTCATCGAACATAATCATAAAACGATTAAGAGCAGACGTCCAGTTATGGATAGGCATCGACCACTTTTTAGAAGCCTGCTGAGTTGCTAGATAAACAACCTTAAACGCCGCTTGATCAGATGGGAATATCTTACGCTCGGTGTTTGTCAACATAGTTGTCACCATTTAATGAATTAGGCGACTCTCATTTCATCAAGTGTGGTTCGTAAGAAAAATTACTATTATGCCTTGTCCTTAGTCAGCTTTTTTGTTTTTTGTCGTGTACAGAGGGAATTGGTATAATATTGCTCTACCATTAGATAGATATTAATGATAAATTCGTCAAGTGGCATCTCATTGTCCTTGGTCTTCTTGGTCGAAAACTTTAAGGATAGTGAGGTGTCATTTTTTTCAACCCCTAAAAGTGTTGAGAGCGGGGTATTAACTATAAAGCTGTAAATAAAAGGGTACAAGATGGCACTTGGCAAGTTATCACGCTTTGAGAAGCTATTTAGAAATACTATCATCGAGCGTGGGTGTGACTATGAAAACATGGGGCGAGTGACTCAGCTATCAAAGCAAAGTGTCAGTACCCACGGTATAAAAACCAAGCAATATGTCTCTTATGTGATTGGCAGTCGTTCTTATCAAGTCAAGCTATTGCTCACAGATTTGCCAGATAAAGATATGGTGATTGAGTCTATGAGCTGCCAATGCCCTTATGATGATTATTGCAAGCATATGGTAGCAATGTTACTAAAAGTTCGTACGTTACAAGCAGGCGGTCAACTGCCTACAATCGACTCGGCGACTGGTATGGATTGTTATAATGATGTTGGAAGTGCTGAGGTGCTTGATGGCATAATTGATAAGGATAAGATGATACATTCCCTTGATGAAAAAGCACTGCGCAATTTCGTTCAGCATTGCTTTTTGCGTCATCCTGAGCTTATCGATGAATTGGTCATCTGGCACAGCCAGTATCAGGCAAAGGCCCATGAAAACAATGCCCATAGCAAAGTCAATACAAATGCCAGTGCCAAACAGGATTATGAGTTTTCTAATTTAAAAGACGAAAGAATCCAAGACATATCTTCCAAATACGAAAGCTTTGAGCATCACCCTATCGTTTTGCAGTCTTTATATCGTCAAATTGATAGCCTACTAGACTTAGATGATTATCAATTATATGGCTATGAACCTGATGTCAGTGAGCCTTTATATCAATTTGATATGTTATTTAACCAGTTTACTACTCAGCCTCAATACCAACTTAGTATGGCAATATATTGGATGGATACGATACTCAGGCTGTATGATGAGTATCCCGACTCAGACTTATATGAGCCTGTTAATGTAGGTTTTGCCAAGCTTGGCAAAGTATTGTTTAATGTTGAAGATAATGACTATGGTATTGGATATTTGCCAGATTGGTCACAAGATTTTACGGTATACCATACCTACCTGCCTGATACCTTAATCACTGAGATAAAAGAGAAAATACAATACTGGCAATATGAAGGTGATATACGTCAAATCTCTGACAACTATCATATGGAACGATTGTACTTTGATTTATTTATTGCTAAGCAAGATTGGCTAGGTGCGGTTAATTTTTTAAACCAAAGTATCGAGAAGACCAAAATTTCCTCTTATAGGGATTTTGAGCTTAAAAACATGATGGTACTAAAAATTGGCTTATTAAATTATATTCATAATACGCCTAAGCTGGCTATTTATTCTAAGGTTGTTGAGCCTGTTGCCCAGCTGATAAAAGATTATCAACATCTGCCAGCCATTCGCCTTATGCTGATAAATAATGCCATGCAAGAAGGTAAGTTAGAAGATGCTATGAGCTTCATTGAAGAAGGCGTGAGGATAGCTAAGAGAAAAGATAGGGGTTATCATAGTGAGATAGAGGAATGGCAAATACAGTTTGTCAATATAGCCAGTCAGGCATTAAAAAATGACACATTACAAACTAAAAGGTACGATAAAGATAAGTTATTGACTATCTTGCGTGAGAACAGTAAAGCGTTAGCAATTGAAGCGAGTAGCGGTAGAATTAATGAGTCTTATTATCAACAATGGAAGGATAGCTATACAGAAACTGAATGGCAAAAAACTATCAAGGCGAAACAGGTAGAGTTACAACACAGCTTGCAACAAAGCATTGATAAAAGTATTAATGATACACCTTCTATGAACTCATATTTTGCCCGTTCAACCTTTGACAGAAGTACCTATGCTGTATTAATTCAAATCTATGAACTAGAAAAACAAAGCGAAGCGCTATCAGCTTTGATTAAAGCTCATCCTGATATTTATTATATCAAGCGTTATCAAGATGAATTGATTGCTAATGATGCAAGTTGGTTGATAGATTTTTATCTACAACATTGGCAAAAATGTATTGAAAATGTCGGTGAACGCAAGCATTATCATGAGTTGGCACAGGATATTCAAATCATGTTAGAGGCACTTCCTGAGGGCAAAAAGGTATGGCAACCGATGGTCGCAGGATGGCAAGCCCGATTTAGTACTAAGCCAAGACGACCAGCCTTACTTGATGAGTTAAGTAAGATACGTTGGGGCAATGATGGTTAGATTTACTTTATCAATGCAGTATATCCGCTACAATCGGCTAAGCACTTGCTGGTGTATGCTGAAAAAACCGTAGACAAAAACTTGGTAAACTAAAGAAGACAAATAGGAGTTCATCATGACTAAGAAAGTGAACCGCCCCGACTTTATCGGAGGCTGATTTACTTGAGTCAGGCAGCAATGCCTGACAGGATTAAATTATCATAATACCGCTTTTCAAACTCAAAAGGGGACACATAGCCAATCGTACTATGAATGCGAGTTTTGTTAAACCAATCGACCCATTCAAGGGTTG
>NZ_JBQSXG010000115.1:0-10010 GCF_052378005.1 Psychrobacter sp. AOP31-B2-9 | reverse complement strand
ATTTGAGCAAATATTTCGTTGATATTTTCTTCCAAGATGTGTGTAGAGCGTCCATCAAACTCAATCATAGTAGCTTTCAAATTATCACCTACATAGTTTTCTATATTTTCTTCATTAACATGAGGTAGAGTTTCAGCTATATATGTAGCATGTAGGTCATTCTTTTTATTCATCCATTCAGTGAATTTTTCTAATAATTTTGTACTGATGTATAATTGGCTCTTGATAGTATATGCATACATCTGGAGTAATAGACTATAGCATTCAATGCCTTTGCTGCTATCGTAGTATTGCTCATTTAGAAAATCTTTGTTGTTTCTAAGAGAGATAACAATAGAGTTATGATTGATGTATAAAGATTTTAAGCGTGTAAGCTCATCATAAACTTCTATCTTCTTCTTAAATATTTCTTGATAAGTATCTAGGGTAACCTGATGGAAATGCTCATCTTTAGTGAGTGATTTTTCATGTTCTTGTTCAAGACGTTTTAGTCGCTCATCAATAGCTGATTGTTCATTTCGTCCGATTCTTTCTAGGTAAATCTTACCAAGATAGATTATTAATCCACCTAAAACAGCATTGCCACCCCAATTTATAATCAACTCTTGCCAAAAGCTACTCATCACTAATACCAGTATTTAAAAAACTTAGTATAAAACAAAAACCCCTCAAGCATCATACTTGAGGGGTTTTTGTATTTCTATAAACACTGATTTGTAGCAAGTAGGACAACTTACTCAGCAAATATTGCTGCGATATCATCTTTATTAAACTTATAGATTTCACCGCAAAAACCGCAATCCATTTCAAACGTGCCGCCTTGCTCTTCCACGATATCTAATGCCTCTGCTTCACCGATTTGTTCAATGGCTGTCTCACATTTCTCGCGTGAGCAAGTGCAACCAAATGACAATGGAGCAGGTTCAGGGGCAACGATATTTTCTTCGTGATACAGACGATATAGAATCTCGTTAGCATCAAGCGTCGTCAGCTCTTCGGCCTTGACTGTGCGTGTCAATACAGATAAGCGTATCCATAAATCATCGTCAATACCCGCATCTTCGTTTTGCTCAACCTCATAAGTTTCTGCGGCAGTACGAGGTAGCATCTGCACCAATATACCACCTGCTTGTAGACCGTCCGATGCCAGATTAATCAATGTTGGAATCTGAGCTGATTGCTTTTGATAATGGGCTAAGCAGTCTGCCAGATTGTCATGGCTGCGCTCAACGATACCTTGATAAGGCTCACCACCATCAGGCTGAATATTGATAAATAAGACGCCCTGTCCGGGTGCGCCTAGCTCTGCAAACGCTTCTTTGGCGTGGAGCATATTGTTCCATGCTTGTACCTGCTCATCAGTTTCAGATTTCCAGCTGGCAAGCGCTCTGATGACACCGTTTTGATCGCATTCTGCCATCGCCCAGTTAAGCAAGCTGTCGCTGTCCGATGACTGTAGCTGAATGGACAAACGCCCATTTATTTTGACCGTACTGATTAGCAAACTCGCTGCCGTCAGCATTTCACCCAATAAGCGTTTGATGGCTTCAGGGTAGGGCTTTTGGGCAATTGTACTTGCATAGCTGCGTGAGAGACGCACTACGTCACCACGCACGGGAGAATCTTCGATAAAGAAGCGTTGGCGCACATCATTATCGCTGTGGTTGCTAGCGGTTTGGCTGTCCGTATTTGGGGCTTGAGTGTCTTGTGTCATAAGTCATTTGTAGTATTGGGAAGTTGTTAACTTTATGGGGATTCATCGTGATTTATCAATCAGCTCTTTTATTCTGTATGTATGTCTATTTTTTTAATAATCCTCTAAAGTCTTTTGCTCGAACAAGGCAGTGATGAGTGTTTGCCTTTGATTATAAGAAAGTAAAGATATGACAAAATAATGACTTTATTAAAAATAAATTACCTTCTAGCATAAATTTGTTGTACAGTAACTTTAAGTTTCATTTTGATAAATACCAGCAACAATCGTATGGATGCGGGATAGTAAGGTCAGCCAACTGCCAGACCTATGTCGTCCAAGCGCTCATTTAACTTTGTGATAAAAGGATGTTTTTCATGACTTACTTCTTTTCTAAACCGTTGACTTTAGCTGCATTGGTAGCATTGGCTTTGACAGGTTGTAATAATAGCAGCGAAACCAGCACCGATGCGCCAGCAGATGATAGTGCCACGTCAGAGAGCATGAATGGTACGCTACAAAAAATCAAAGACTCTGGAACCATCGTTGTTGGTCACCGTGATTCCTCTATCCCATTCTCTTATATCGCTGACGATCCTAATCAGCCTATCGGTTATGCACACGATTTGGAAATGAAAGTCGTTGATGCTGTCAAAGAAAAGCTAGATATGCCAGATCTACAAATTCGTTATAACTTGATTACCTCACAAACACGTATTCCATTGGTACAAAACGGCACAGTCGATTTTGAGTGTGGCTCAACGACCAATAACGAAGAGCGCCAAAAACAAGTCGCGTTTTCTAATGGTTTCTTTGAAATTGGTACGCGCCTATTAACCAAAAAAGATTCTGGTATCCAAGAGTTTGAAGATCTAAAAGGCAAAACGCTAGTCACTACAGCAGGAACGACCTCAGAGCGTTATATTCGTCAGTACAATGACGAAAATAGTATGGATATCAATATCATATCTGCCAAAGATCATGGTGAAGCTTTCTTGATGTTAGAGCAAGGCCGTGCCGATGCCTTTATGATGGATGATGTACTGCTCGCTGGTGAAAAAGCCAAAGCGAAAAATCCTGATGAATGGGTCATCGTTGGTCAGCCTCAGTCGTTTGAAATCTACGGCTGTATGATGCGTAATGACGATCCAGAGTTCAAAGCAGTGGTTGATGAAGCATTGGCCAACGTCTTTAGTTCGGGCGAGATTAACAGTATTTATGACAAGTGGTTCTTGAACCCAATCCCACCAAAAAACGTCAATCTAAATTTTGAGATGTCTGACAACCTAAAAGCATTGATTGCCAATCCGCATGACAGCGCACAGCCAAAAGAAGTAGAGGCACAGTAGTTATCGTCCTTCAACCTAGCTTGCTTACGTGTTCAGATGGAAATTTATTGTCCATTTGGCACGTAAGATTTTCAATTGCTATTCGGAGAGACAAATCATGAATTATAGCTGGAACTGGGGTGTGCTCTTTGAGCATACGGGCATTGGTAGCGAGCTTTATATCCATTGGATGATTACTGGTCTCGGCTGGCTGTTATTAATTGGTAGTATTGCGTGGGCTATTGCTATGGTAGTGGGTACCATCTTTGGCATCATGCGCACCTTACCCAATAAACCCGCTCGTGCTATTGGTACGGCTTATGTCACGTTTTTTCGTAATATTCCATTGCTTGTACAATTATTCTTTTGGTTTTATATTGCCCCAGGCTGGCTCACACCTGCAATACAAGACTGGTGGTATAAGGATTTATCTCCCAATACCTCAGCCATGCTATCAGCGAGTATTGGTCTTGGCTTATTTACTGCGGCTCGTATCGTTGAGCAAGTACGTACTGGTATTGAGTCATTACCTGATGGGCAGGTCAATGCAGCCTACGCACTCGGCTTTAGTATTCCTCAAGTTTATAAAGAAGTTCTGTTACCGCAGGCTTTTAGAATTATATTACCACCGCTCAGCTCTGAGCTTACCAATTGCTTCAAAAACGCTTCGGTTGCTTCTTTAGTAGGTGTCATGGAGCTGATTAGTCAAACCAAAACTATCAGTGAATATACTCAAAACAGCATCGAGATCTATACTTACGCAACGATTATTTATTTGGTCTTCAACTTATCCTTGATTGCTATTATGGGTTTGATTGAGCGTAAACTACGCGTGCCTGGTTTGATTGCAGGAGGTCAAAAATGAATATGATGACCGAATTAGCCACAGCTTATCCTGGTTTGATGAGTGGTATGATCACCACCTTAAAAGTATTGTTTTTAGCGATA
Source organism: Psychrobacter sp. AOP31-B2-9 (assembly GCF_052378005.1). Taxonomy (NCBI): domain Bacteria; kingdom Pseudomonadati; phylum Pseudomonadota; class Gammaproteobacteria; order Moraxellales; family Moraxellaceae; genus Psychrobacter; species Psychrobacter sp. AOP31-B2-9. The sequence continues at coordinate 6,041 of NZ_JBQSXG010000115.1, read as the reverse complement.
CTTGGTGGTATCAGTCTGGGTACCGTATTGGCATTGATGCGTTTGTCTGGTATCAAGGTGTTAGAGATACCCGCAAAGCTATACGTCAATTATTTCCGCTCAGTGCCGTTGCTGTTGGTATTGCTATGGTTCTACTTTGCGGTACCGATGATTTATTTTTGGGTGGCAGGTAAGTATTTACAGTTAGATGCTGCGTTTGCGTCTTGTGTGGTTGCCTTTATGATGTTTGAGGCGGCTTACTTTTCAGAAGTGGTACGTGCTGGTATTCAATCCATTGGTAGCGGACAGGTCAATGCTGCTAAAGCACTAGGCATGACTTATGGGCAGACCATGCGCTTGGTGATTTTGCCGCAAGCGTTTCGCAAGATGCTGCCGCTTATTTTGCAGCAATGTATTATCTTGTTCCAAGATACTACCTTGGTATTTGCGATTGGTTTGACGGATTTTTTCCGTGCTGCTTACGTGCGAGGAGAGTTGATGGGTTTACTCACACCTTATATATTAGGTGCTGGCGCTGTCTATTTTGTGATTAGTGTCAGTGCTTCTATTGGTGTACAACAAATTCAAAAGCGTTTACGGTTCTAATAGATTTTTGCCCCAGATTTTTTAGTTTTAAGGTGCCGCTTTAGTATTTGTTTTACCTTTTTAAATATTGATTATCAAGAATAATGTGGTTAGGAGCCAGTAATGAGCAATGCTGATACGTACGTAAATGCCTTTGGTGGACTGGTTACCAATAGTGGTCATGCTAGTGACGAGATGGTGGTTGAAATTGCTAATGTCAGTAAGTGGTATGGTGACTTTCAAGTATTGACTGACTGTACGGCGCACGTGCATAAAGGGGATGTCGTCGTCGTTTGTGGACCATCGGGCAGCGGTAAATCGACCTTAATCAAAACGGTCAATGGGCTTGAGCCTTTTCAAAAAGGTGACATCATGGTCAATGGTATCTCTGTCGGTGACCCAAAGACCAATCTGCCCAAACTGCGCAGCCGCGTAGGTATGGTGTTTCAGCATTTTGAGTTGTTTCCGCATTTGACGATTATCGATAATTTGACAGTCGCGCAAATCAAAGTATTGGGACGTAAAGAATCTGAAGCCAAGCAAAAAGCCATGGCCTATCTAGACCGTGTGGGTCTAACCGCGCAAGCGGCCAAGTATCCGGCAGAACTGTCTGGTGGTCAGCAGCAGCGGGTAGCGATTGCACGTGCGCTAGCGATGGATCCTGTGGCGATGCTATTTGATGAGCCAACCTCGGCGCTTGATCCTGAGATGATTCAGGAGGTGCTCGATGTGATGGTTGAGTTGACTCGTGATGGTATGACGATGATGTGTGTGACGCATGAAATGGGTTTTGCCAGTCAGGTAGCCAATCGTATTATCTTTATGGATGAAGGTCATATCGTAGAAAACTGTAGCAAAGATGAATTTTTTGAAGGAGCAAAGAGTGATCGTGCTCAGCAGTTCTTATCAAAGATTCTCAATCACTAACACTATATTTAGCTTCTTCATACTTTCAAGCGTCTATTAATAGGCGCTTTTTTTGTGGCGATAGATTGATATATTTAACTACCATATCGATATGGTTGACTGTATAAGTGAATAGCTGTTTACTGATACAATAACGGTCAATATTCTAACAATTAAAATAATCTATTATCTATATCGGAGCTAATATGAGTGTAGAACAATCAAATAATGGTATCGTGATTATTGGTGCAGGTTTGGCGGGCTGGCATGTGATCGATGCCATTCGGGCAAAAGACAAAGATATTCCGATTACGTTGGTGACCGCTGATAGTGGTGATCGTTACCACAAGCCAATGTTGACCATGGCGATTAGCCAAAAGAAAAGTGCAGCAGACTTGGTTAGAGCAACTGGCATTGATGCCGCAGAAGCGGCAAATGTTAAGCTGCTTGCCAATACGCAAGTAACGGATGTTGATGCTGCCACCCAGCAGTTGCAGCTTGTCTCTGCACTGCGCTCAGATCCTGTTTATACCAATTACGCCACGATCGGCTATGACAAGCTGGTGCTCGCTATGGGTGCGCATCCTATTTTTCCCAAAAGCTTGCCAGAAGATTTGGTATGGCATGTCAATCATATTGAGCGCTTTGGACAGCTACAAGAAAAGCTAGCCACTGGCAGTCAGCACGTTGCTATCGTCGGTGCGGGCATGGTTGGGACGGAGATTGCAGAGGACTTACTAAAAGCTGGTCATCAAGTGACGCTCATTGATTTAAACGATGCGCCACTATCACAAATGCTACCGCCAAAAGCGACGGCTCGTATCGCTCAAGCGGTGAAGTCACAAGGCATTAACTTTTTAGGCGGTTATCAGGTATCTGCTATTACTCGTATCAGTGATGGCACCAGTGAAGATAGCGATGGACAGTTACAGGTCAGTTATGAGGCACTGCCATCAGCGGCAGAAAACAGTGCTGCTGAGCCAATCGAGCCACTTATTGTCGATCATGTGATTGCCAGTACAGGTCTGACCGTTGATGATCAATTGCCTGCTGCTGCTGGTGTGGAGTTCGACCGTCGTACGGGTATCGTAGTCGATGCGTCAACATTGCGTACCAATACATCCAATATTTATGCCATTGGTGATTGTATGTCTATCGATGGCGTACCTTGCCGTTATGTAGCACCGTTGCGTGCGCAGGCTGCTACTATTGCTGATGATGTGTTGGGCCTAGACCATGATGGCTATGCTCATAAGCCACCAATGATTCGCCTAAAAAATAAAGCAATCTCTGTCATGGTGACAGGCGTACCAAAAGCGACTGGCAACTGGCAGGTTAAGACAGAGAGTGATGAAGAGTTGGTGATGGAGTTGGTAGGTGACAATGATACGATGACTGCCGCGGTCACTATCAAGTTTCCTGTTAAATAAAACACTGATAGCGTGGCATAATAAGTTAGTAATAATCGAATTATGTTTACCATGAAAATCAAAAATGTGCTACGTTATGTCTCTCATAGCGTGGCACTTTTTAATGACTGATGAATAACTGAAATAAAAGACTTATATCATGATCCGTAAACTACATACCAAGCTAGACTTTAAGACCATTTCTTCCTTACTAACCAACATAAAATCTATCGGTGCTAATAGCCTGTTAGTCACTATGTTTGGATTGTTTACGATGATAGCAAGCACAACGCCTGCACAGGCAGAGCTAGTTGATTTGTCTAGTCCTGAACCCGTTATTAAGTTTGCTAGTCAAGATGCTAGCTGGTTGAGACCGCCAAATTTTGATCGAGCTGTTAGTTCTATAGATAAATTCATTAATTGTGCGTATTATTTCGATGGGGACGATTTAAAGCCTTGTGGAAACAGGCTTTTCAAAATGGTTTTTTCCTTGCGCGTTGATACGCAAGGTAGTATCAGAAATGTAAAAGTGATTGAGAGTAGTGGTATAACAAATATAGATAGACGGGTGGCTAGAGAGCTTAAATCAGCTCGTTTCAAGCCTTTTTTAAGAGAAGGAAAGGCTGTAGAAGGTAGGGTTGATATACCAATTACATTTAGAGCACCGTAACTCTCGTATTTGAACATAACAAAAAGTAGGTCGATTAAGACGTCCTGCTTTTCAGTTTTTATTCTATAACAGCTGACAGCATAAGATGCAGACAATTGATTATCATGAAAATATTGTGTGAGATTATTTATATTATGACTCGTAAACTATATACTAAGCCAGACGTTAATACCGTTTCTTCTTTACTAACCAACATAAAATCTATCGGTGCTAATAGCCTATTAGTCACTATGTTTGCATTGTTTACGATGATAGCAAGTACGATGCCTGCACAGGCAGAGTTGATTGATTTGTCTGAATCAGAGCCAGTTACTCAAGTTCCTACTAATAATGTATCTTGGGTGAAAATGCCTAGATTTAGAATCGAACCTCATTGTATAAATACTATGAGTAATGGCACCAAACTCAATATTTTGTTAGATGTATCGGTTGATAAGCAAGGCAAAATTACTGATGTAAAAATCAAAAAAAGCAGCGGTAGTTCATGCTTGGATAGAAGTGCTATCCAACAGGTAAAATATGGTCAAATGAAGCCATTTATGACTAAAGGGAAAGCCGTAAGAGCAAGGTTTAGCTTACCTATTAGATATGTAGTACCGTAGGTAGTAACAGAGAATTTATGTGTTTTTAAACCAAAAAAGCAGTACGCCTCAGACGTACTGCTTTTTTTCTAACTTATGAAAGCTCATAACACCTGCTACTGGCTATTTACTATGATCAAAATATCGTGCCAGACCATTTAACAACAAGTCATCACGCAGGCGAACAGGGCGATTGACATGCTGGGCGATAATGGCTGCATCACCACCCGTCATTATCAATTCAAAGTTAGGGTGACGATGGCTAATCTCATTGATGGCACCGACAATTGACAAGAGTATACCGCGATGTACCGCATCCTGTGTGGTCATACCTTGACTGACACTATCAAAAGTACCGTTAGAGATGGTGATTTGCTTGGTACCAGAAAACAACGATTCACGTTGTAGGTAGATGCTAGGAAATATATAACCACCTAAGTGCTCAGCATGATCGATCAAATCAATCGTCACCGCTGTACCGCAGCCAATCACACACTGGCGTTTTTTCTTATCCACCGCGCCCAGCATCTGTAGCCAACGATCACAGCCTAGCTGTTCATCATTATAGGCGCTCTTCATGAGCGGATGTGCTGCATCAACGTTGACAAATTTAAACGGAATATTTAGACGGCTTAAAGTCTCCGCTACCTTAACATTTAGCTCGTCACCTAGTACCGATGAGATACCAATAAAATCAGGGGCAAAACGCTCAAAGCGATCTGTCAGACCCATCAGTAATTCGGCGGGTGCTTGCAGATGTTGTTTTGCATCATGTGTGACTATCTGACCGATATCATCGGTGAGCCAGTATTTTAGGCGGGTATTTCCAAGATCAAGCCAGAGCATAAAATTCCCTTTAGTACTCGTTGATTAAACGATTAAGCCGTTTGAATAACGTCAATGCGTCCAGTAAAAAGAGCAGAAATCTTACCGCTATCTTGGCGCAATTGCAAACATCCATGTGTATCGATACCACAAGCGTAGCCTGTAAGTATATTTGTTTGACCGTTATGCTCTTGGGTTACCCGTAATCGCAGCTCGCGCAATGCATCCATCGAGTCAAACTGCTTTAAAAACCTATCCAGATAATAACTATGGCCCGTTGATTTTTCTATACTTAGGTACTCAAAGCACGTCATGGCGCTCATTAGTGCCTGACTCATTTGCTGATAGAGTTCACGTAAGTCTGTTATATAGTCGGTTTGTATTTTTGGCTGTAGCGTCTCAGCAATATCTTGTAAGCTAATCGCTTGATAACTCATGCCTTCAGCGGTTTGTGCTGTGAGCTTTGGTGTCGCTCGTACATTGAGTCCCACACCTATGACCACCCCAACCAGCTTGCCTGCTTGCGATACAGGTTCGATCAGAATGCCTGCGAGTTTATGAAATGGCAGCGTCTGGTTGTCTAATGTCGTATTATGCACATTCGTGTTACCTAAAGTAGACTGGCCTTGAGGTCGATGTTTGCTCTGGTAAAAGCCCAGATCATTTGCCCATTTTACGCCGATAGGTGTGAGTCCTTGTACTAGCAACTGCTCATTTAGTATTTGGATAACGGGCATTTGTGCCAGTTCAACACCGATGATTAATGACAGCAGTCCGCTAACGGGCAAGTGCACAGGATGGTAGAGAGACAGGTAAGCATTGCCAGGTGGTGACTGCCATGAGCGTCCGTGTTGCCCACGACCAGCGCTTTGGGTCTCAGCCGTTAATAAGTGCATCTCGGTCGCATCTAATGTACCGTCTTGTATGGCGTCTATCAGCTCACTATTGGTAGAGGCGCTACTCACGATATGACGATGATTTAGCATAGGCGAATGATTAAGTCGTAGTGACTTTGATGAAGCGTTAAATGGCTGGTTAGATATCGGCATAAGTTTATTCTATTTAGGTTAGCTAAGATAATCTTTG
>NZ_JBQSXG010000114.1:0-10042 GCF_052378005.1 Psychrobacter sp. AOP31-B2-9 | reverse complement strand
ATAAATATAGGAGTAAGTATAAATGAGCGATTAACTATAATAGATACGTTCAAATAATAAGTTTGATTATTTGGCTTGTTAATTAACCATGGTAATCAATCGCTGTAGTCAACGACGCCAGCAGTTAATTGAACAAAAATAAGTGGTTAGCGCTATGATAACATTTTTTTCTGTTTTATTTGTGTTTTACAAGCGTACTAAAGACGCATTTGTATACCTTGCGCTGCCATATATTCTTTGGCTTCTTGCACTGTGTACTCACCAAAGTGAAATATGCTGGCGGCAAGCACTGCATCGACACCGCCTTCTAGTACACCTTCGGCCAAGTGTTGTAAGTTACCAACACCGCCCGAGGCGATAACAGGTATGTTCACTTGATTGGTGATTTGTTTCATTAATGCTAAGTCATAGCCTTTTTTGGTGCCATCGCCGTCCATTGAGGTGACCAATAATTCACCTGCACCCAGATCAGTCATCTTTTTGGCCCAAGCCACCGCATCAATCCCCGTTGGCTTACGACCACCGTGAGTGAAGATTTCCCAACGTGGTACGATAATGCCATTCACATTGATATCAGCGACGCGTTTGGCATCGATAGCCACGACGATGCATTGGTTACCGAATTTCTGCGCGGCTTCGCCAACGAACTCCGGAGTAAACACGGCGGCTGAGTTAATCGCCACTTTATCTGCGCCAGCATTGAGCAAGTTGCGGATATCTGCGATTTTACGCACGCCACCGCCGACGGTGAGCGGGACGAATACGGTCTCGGCCATACGCTCGACAGTATGATAAGTAGTGTCACGCTCATCGTTGGTCGCCGTAATGTCCAAAAAAGTAATCTCATCAGCGCCTTGTTCATTGTAGCGTTTGGCCACTTCGACAGGATCGCCTGCGTCTTTGATATCGACAAATTGTACGCCTTTGACCACACGGCCGTTGTCCACGTCCAAACAAGGGATGATACGCTTTGCTAACATAGGGTCTTTCACCTTATAATCAATTCATTCTATAGGCGCTAGTCTAGCAAAAACCCCGCCGTTTCAGGCAGGTTTTCGTAAGATTATTATGCTTTTCGCCATAGTTTGCTTATACGCGTTACAATTACTGTGATTGCCGCTTAAATTTATTTTATTTAACTTTTTATTTAATTGCCAAAAGTGAGATGTCATGTCCGTCTATACCCAGTTAACCGATGACCAGTTTGCCGCCTTTTGCCAAAGCTTTGGCGTATCATTTGTGCGTGCCATTCCGATTACCCAAGGCATAAAAAACTCAAACTGGTTTATTCAAACAACTGACGATGTAGATGGTGCATACTCTTACGTGTTGACGTTATTTGAAGAGCGTCCACCCGCTGATATCGAAAAAATGGCGATTATCCTCAATCAATTAGATGGCAAGCTACCGGTAGCCGCGCCATTGGCTGTGATTGAATCTGATACCGCTGATGCTAATACAAACAGTGAGAACAGCTATGTTATTCATTACGAAAACAAAGCAATCACCTTGGTTCCCTGTCTAGCTGGCTCGCATCCTGAGCAAACCACGCCAGCGATGTGTCATGATATCGGTGCAGCACTAGCGATGCTGCATGAAACATTGCAAGCGCTACAGCCTGCTGAGCAATATGGCGTGCCTTTATATCCATGGAGCGATGTACGTGACCGTGAAATGCAGTTTATGCCAGGTGATGAAGCCAAGTTGATGAGTGATATTTGGCAGTCTTACCGCAATTTACCGCTTGAAACTTTGCCAAAAGGCTTATGTCATTTGGATATGTTTGCTGACAACACGCTATGGAACTTACAAAAAGGTGAGGAGCAATTAACGGGCTTGTTAGATTTTACCGAAGTCAGTGTCGAACATTATGTGATGGATATTGCCATTACTATCAATGACTTTTGTACGACTTGGGGCGATGCCGAGCAAGATGAACGAGTTCATTTTGATCGTAGTAAAATGGTAGCGTTTTTACAGGGGTATGAAGCCAAGCGCGCAATGAGCGAAGATGAAAAACGTGCGCTACCTGTAATGCTAGCAAAAGCGGCAGTGATTTTTTGGTTATTGCGTCTAAATGTGATTCATTACAACCGTACCGAAGGGCGTACAGGCGATAATATCATGGTCAAAAACCCTGACTTGATGAAACGTTTGGCCGCTTACCATTGGGCGCATGTCGAAAAATCGCAAAATACGGTATTTGTATTATTAAATAAGCAGGACAATCAAATTGTCGGTGTGTTTAGCAACATCACGCAAGCCGAGCAAGCGCAGGACACATTAAATAGTAGTGAGTCTGCTATCAAAGAATATAAGCTAGATCAATTACCGTAAGTATTACTGATTCACTTATTTTTGTACCAGCATCCAGTACTAAAATTTAGCACCAAAACCTCAGAGGTGAACCCATGACTGATCAAGTTGATAACTGGCACAAACTGGCACGCTTTGATACCAATATGCAGGGCGAGTTGCATGCCAATTTGCTGAGAAATAACAACATTACGGTATCGATGCAAGCGTTAAGTAGTATCCCAGGCATGAACTCAGGCGCGGTGCTATGGGTACAAGATACGGATTTAGCAGAAGCTCAGCGTATTTTGGATACCATACCAACTGATGGTGCAGCGCTGCTTGATGAAATGAGTGATGCTGACTTTGATGCGCTCAATAATAACAATGGTGGTAACGATTAAATGTGTCAACTCTTAGGAATGAACTGTAATACTCCAACGGATATTGGCTTTAGCTTTGCAGGGTTTCGCAAGCGTGGCGGCATGACGGACAGTCATGAAGATGGTTTTGGTATTGCGTTCTTTGAGCGTAGTGACTGTGTGAATAATGACGAAACGGTAAATGATTCAACGGGGCTGCGTTTGTTTCATGACAATCGCCCAAGCCATTTGTCACCAGTCGCTGATTTGGTCAATAACTACCCAATCAAAGCCATGAACGTCATTGCGCATATTCGTAAAGCGACGCAAGGACAGAACTGCTTGGCCAATACCCATCCGTTTGTGCGTGAGGTATGGGGTGAGCAGTGGGTGTTTGCGCACAACGGTCAGATGAATAGCGAGTTCATTAAACGCTGTCAGCGTCTGCAGGACAATGGCAATGCCTCACATTGTCAGCCCGTCGGCTCAACTGACTCAGAGATGGCCTTTTGTTATTTGGTTAATCGCCTAAAGAGCAGCTTTAAGTCGCGTCCTGACGACAAGACATTGTTTAACTTTTTGACCACACAATGCCGTTATCTATCTGCTAATGGACTATTTAATTGTTTGATATCAAATGGCAAGTGGCAGCTGGCTTATGCGGGTAGTTTATTGTTTTATCTTACGCGTAAAGCGCCATTTGGTGAAGCAAAACTGGCTGATGATGATATGGCGATTAACTTTGGTGATGTGACCACAGATACGGACAAAGTCACTATTTTGGTCACCGTACCATTGACTGAAAATGAGAAGTGGCCACAGTTAGCGGTAAATGAGTGCCTAATATTTCAAGATGGTGATGTCATTTATCAAGACAGTCCAAGCCAGCGCAAGTTTTTGACGATTGATGAAGGGATTGCGATTGCACGCGCGGTCGGGGCGAGTGTTTAGGAAGTGATAAACATCTGATACTATTTAAATGTAACCTCCACAACACCGCTTAAACTTCTCACCAGACCCGCAAATACACGGTTGCTTTTGCGTGATAGTCATCGCAACCGTCGGATCTAAAAAGTACCAGCGCGCATCGTTATCAGCCTTGCTTTTTACCTTTACAAAGGCAGATAGCTCATGATGCGTCTGTAATTCATTTGGCGTCTTAAAATAGGCTTTAAACTCAACTTGCGCGTGCCGTTTACCAAGCTTTGGGGTGTGTTTTACAATCTCTAGTCCTGCCCAGTCCGTTTCTTTTGCCCAACTCTCAATCGACTGTACGTCAAGTAATGCTTGCTGTGCAGGTACGGTGGTTTTTACAATGTAATCTGGTTTTACCAACACAAATGCACTATAGCGCGACCGCATGAGCCGCTCGGCTGTCTCTGCGCTCATACCATCTACCTGATCAATTTTGTCATTATAAAAAGCATCATGATAAGGCTGACAGCAGTCTTGATAGGATAGTGGCGTTGAGCCTACCGATGTTGATGCTGGATTGATTTGGCAAGGGCAAGTCTGTAGGGAAGGTTGCATATTTTACTCAAGGTTTTTTCGGGATTTGGTTCTGTAGTTTATATAGTTAGTCCTAAATAAAAGAGATATAACCATACGATACGGGTTAAATTTGTCTTGCTTGCTGTGCCTACGCAGACCGAGGCTGCGCAAATCTAATCCGTATAGCTGCATTTATTTTATAGTGGATTGACTATAACATTGTCAGATTTTAACGCCGCATACTCTCTATCATATCAGGCAGCATACCGACTTTGAGCTGTGCCCAAGGTGCTGGATCACGTAGCTGTTGCCAAAAAGGCTCAAAAGGCGGGGCAACATACAGCAGCAACAAAAGGATAATGTACAGTAGACAGTACCACCATTTATCATCATGCTGATAAAACTTCATCGCAGTACCTGATGAGCGCTTCATTTTCATATTGGATAAGTTAACGCTATAAAGCTCATCTAGGGTTAAATGTACCATAGCCCCACCAAATAAAAACAAACCATAAAACCAGCTGGTCGTTAGTGGCAACTGTAGTACAAAATAATTGAGATAAGTTAATCCCAGTCCGAGTATTGCCATATAAGGAACGGAGTGAATCACACCGCGATGCACCGTCATATTGGTGAATACATAAAATACCACATAGCGCATAAAGCCATAGCCTACCAGCCATAACGCCATCAATGATAATAAACTCAGTTCACTGCGCCAATGCATGACTAAACCAAAGGCGAAAATAAACGAAGTAATGTTGAACCCAAGCTTAATCGGTGTTGAATTATCCGAATCCAAGTCTGGTAACAACCCACCGATGGTGCCAAGTGCCACGCACACTAAAAACCCCGAGTCATTGATCAATCCAGCTTTATAAACCGTTAGACTCGCCGTGCCACTGACCATAAATGCAACGTTCAAGTGGGTGTTGAAATTTGCCATAAAAACTCATTTATCCATCGCGCTCAAAAAGACCTTTTGAGCGGCTCATCTAGTCGTAAAAAAGGGCACCATGATACCATAGCCCGCTCATACGTTTAATATAGACAACCCTTAAGAGAAAGCGTTTATGCCCACTAATGATTTACCTGTCATTCTTGACTCTGATGTCCGTGTTGAGAGCGCTACCGTGCTTGATAAAGACTTTGCCGAGATTGATTGGCAATCACCATGGATGTGTCACCTTAACCAACTGAGTAGTATCAGTGAAACCATTCAAAATCTAAGCACAATAGCAGCACCAAAAAATGAAATAGCAGGTGCGGTGATTGAGGAGCCGCTAATAGATGTCATCGCTGATATATTAAATACTGCGATTAATCGGCAGAGGAAAGAGACGCAGGGCTTTCTACCTACTACCAAGCCGACTGAAGACAATCAAGTGCAAGCTTTAAAGTTTGTCTCGCAGGATGCGCTACCTGAAGGTGAGGCGTATGAAAGTTTTATTGCAACGACTGGTAATATTCCGACGCGTGATAATTTACATGATTTATTTAACGGCAGTATTTGGCTGACGTTTCCGAAGACTAAGGCATTGCTCAATTATTATCATATGTTAGAGATAGCAGCACAAGGAGTCAGTGAGCGTCGAGGGCGTGTGCGAGATACTATCACTGTATTTGATGAAAATGGCGCCGTGCTCGTCACGGTAGATCCAAATATCGGCGAAGCGCTGATTGACTTTAATTGGCAGGCAAGTTTGGTGGTGCCACGCGCTCAATGGGACAATCCAAAACAACCAAGTTCGAGTGCTCAAGCCGCAGTCTATATCTTTGGTCATGCCTTACTTGAGCAACTGATACATCCACGCAAACCTCTATGCGCTCACAGCATTGTCATTCATGTTTCACAAGCGTTCTTTGCCTTATCATTAGCTGAGCGTATGAGCCGCTTGGATAATAAGGTTGCCGAATATATGAATACATTATTATCAAACGATGACGTCAAACCGCAACAGCTTGCACCACTGCCTATTTTAGGTGTGCCACACTTTTGGTCAGACAATATTGATCCGCGCTTTTACGATGATAACTATGTGTTTCGCAGTGGTCGTCGCAAAAAAATAATGAATGCAAAGTAATAAGGGCGATAGACAGCAGTGAGTATCTAAGCCTTTATTACGTTTACGATTGTGCCACGATTTGACTACGTCTAGGCGTTAACAAAGGCCGACATCTTTGTTATGGTAAAAGAACGTTATTGTTGAATCTAAGGTTTGAATTTATGCATCAGATTCCAAGTAACGATTGTCTCCAACAAACAATTATCTCTAACAAACAATGATGAAGGATTTATCTAGCCACCAATTATCAGCATAAGCGTTAAACCGTTTATGTTCAGGATATATAACAATGATAAGGAAGCTACTATGAGCGATATTTTTGATGTAAAAGACACGATTACGGTCGATGGCAAGGAACATGCCTACTACAGCCTACCAAAGCTGACCGAAACCTATGAGCATATCAAAACGCTGCCATTCTGCATGAAAATCGTATTAGAAAACCTACTACGTAACGAAGATGGCGGTCAGTCTGTAGGCAAAAACCATATCGAAGCGGTTGCTAACTGGGATGCAGGTGCTGAGGCGTCAAAAGAGATTGCCTTTATGCCAGCGCGTGTGGTCTTGCAGGATTTCACTGGTGTGCCTTCAGTGGTTGATTTGGCTGCGATGCGTGATGCCGTGGTCGAGCTTGGCGGTAATGCTGAGCAGATCAATCCATTTATTCCTAGTGAGCTGGTCGTTGACCACTCTGTACAGGTCGATGCTTATGGCCGCGAGGACGCGCTTGATCTCAACGAAAAGATTGAATTCAAACGCAACAACGAGCGTTATGAGTTCCTACATTGGGGGCGTAACGCCTTTGAAAACTTCGTTGTCGTACCGCCAGCAACGGGTATCGTGCATCAGGTCAACCTTGAGTATTTAGCACGTGTGGTTATGGCCGCAGATGTCGATGGCGAGCTGACAGCCTATCCTGACACCGTCTTCGGTACAGACAGTCACACCACTATGATTAATGGTATCGGGGTGCTTGGTTGGGGCGTGGGCGGTATCGAAGCGGAAGCGGCGATGCTCGGTCAACCTTCATCGATGCTGATTCCACAAGTGGTCGGATTTGAGCTGACAGGTAAGCTGACCGAAGGCGTCACGGCAACTGATTTGGTACTGCGTGTGGTTGAGATGCTGCGCGCACATGGCGTGGTCGGTAAGTTCGTTGAGTTTTATGGTGAGGGCTTACACAGTATGCCGCTTGCGGATCGCGCGACCATTGCCAATATGTCACCAGAGTACGGTGCGACATGTGGTATTTTCCCAATTGATCAAATGGCGATTGATTACCTGCGTCTATCAGGTCGTGATGAAGCACAGATTGAGTTGGTCGAACAGTATGCCAAGGCGCAAGGCCTATGGCACGATGCCGATACACCAGCGGCGACTTATTCGAGTAAGTTAGAGCTGGATTTATCTTCTGTACAACCAGCATTGGCTGGCCCCAATCTGCCACAGCAGCGTATTAACCTGTCTGATATGCATGAGAAGTTTGGCGAAACGCTAGAGAAGATGAACAAAGACCGTAAAATAGAAGCGGATGGTAAAATACGCTTTGATCAAGAAGGCGGCGAGCAAGAGCAAGCAGATGATTTGGCTGCTGAACCACAGATAGAAGTCGATACAAGTGATGACAATCTTCAGCATGCTCCGGCAAATAACGTCTTTTCGACTGTCAGTATCGATGATAAGCAGCACAAATTGAGAGATGGGTCGGTAGTTATTGCCGCCATTACTTCTTGTACCAATACCTCAAACCCAGCAGTAATGATTGGTGCGGGTTTGGTCGCCAAAAAAGCAGCGGCCAAAGGTCTAAAAGCCAAACCATGGGTCAAGACTTCACTGGCTCCAGGCTCAAAAGTGGTGACAGATTATCTAGAAAAAACCCATTTGATGGATGAGTTAGAAAAAACAGGCTTCTACCTAGTAGGTTATGGTTGTACAACTTGTATCGGTAATTCAGGACCACTGCCTGAGGCTATTGAGAAAGGCATTGAAGAAAACGACTTGGTCGCTGCTGCGGTGCTATCAGGTAACCGTAACTTTGAAGGTCGTATTCACTCACATGTGAAGGCCAGTTATTTGGCATCACCACCGCTAGTGGTAGCTTATGCATTGGCAGGTACGGTCGATATTGATCTAACGACCCATCCACTAGCACAAGACCAAGACGGCAATGATGTCTACTTAAAAGACATTTGGCCGACCTCTGATGAGATCAATGAGTTGATTGCCAATAACATCGATGCTGATATGTTCCGCAAAAACTACGGCGAAGTGTTTGACGGCAGTGCCGCGTGGAATGCGATTAGCTCAGCAGATAGCCAGTTGTATCCGTGGAGCGAGGAGTCAACTTACATCAAGAACCCACCGTTTTTTGATGGTATGACCATGGAGCCAGAAGGTATTCCTGATATCCAAGGTGCACGTATCCTAGGTCTGTTCGGTGACTCGATCACCACCGATCATATCTCACCAGCGGGTAATATCGACCCGGACTCACCAGCAGGTAAATACTTGCAGGAGCGTGGTGTGATGGAAGCAGACTTTAACAGCTATGGCTCACGTCGCGGTAACGATGCCGTTATGACTCGTGGTACTTTTGCCAACATCCGTATCAAAAACACTATGATGGGCGGTAAAGAGGGCGGTTACACCTATTATTTCAATGGTGATAGTGCAACGCTCCAAGACGGCGAAGAAATGCCCATTTATGACGCAGCGATGAAGTACAAAGAAGACAAGCGTCCGTTAGTCGTGCTCGGCGGAGCAGAGTACGGCTCTGGTTCCAGCCGCGACTGGGCAGCCAAAGGTACGATTTTACTCGGCGTAAAAGCCGTATTAACCAGCTCATTCGAGCGTATTCACCGCTCAAACCTAGTGGGTATGGGCGTATTGCCGTTGACCTTTAAAGACGGTGAAAATGCAGCTACTTATAAGTTGGATGGTTCGGAAGTATTGAGCATCACAGGTTTAGACAATGGCGAGAGCAAAACGGCCAACGTTACGGCCACTCGTGCCGATGGTTCTACCGAGAACTTTGAGGTCAATGTTATATTACAAACGCCAAAAGAGCGTGAATACGTGCGCCATGGCGGTGTATTGCACTATGTACTACGTCAACTGGCTGCTGAGAGTAAAGACGCAGGCTAGTGAGGTAATAGACTTAGCATGGTAAAAAGCCCAATCCCTATAAAGTAGGGGATTGGGCTTTTTTATTAAGTAACCGGGTGTTATATCGGTATAGTTGCGTTCAGATAACTTCGACACAAGGAAACTGGGTGCAGGCTATATATTAGTATGGCCAGCGGATATGACGATATAGCCGATCTATACAAATGAGTCTAATTGACGTTTGAATATAACTGATCTCTTACTACAACCAGTGCCGACAGAGCGGCTTGTTCATTGGGTTGTTCTGGTAAAGGGCTTTTTTCAAATGCCTCTAAAATCTTAGCACTCAATTGATCTGCTTGAGTCAAAATCGAATTATACTCTCGTGCACCTGATTTAATATTGAGTAGTTCGTCACGATTAGGGCGTTTGACGATTACTTTTCCAGTCATTGCAATATCGTACGCCACCTCAAGCAGACGAATCGTATGCATCATATTTTTGGCATCGTATTCTTTAGCATGAGTCATAGTAGCTTGATAGCGTGATTCATTACGATTAGCAACCCACTGCCAGTATTCCTTATAATCGCGACAATACTTACTATAGCCTTGTTCATTAAATGATAGATAAGCGATAGGTGTCATTCCTAGAGGAATAGTGCTTAGGCGTAGCTGAGTAGCATCGACATGTTGATATAAGCCTGAAAAACCTAGCCCCACC
>NZ_JBQSXG010000113.1:0-10203 GCF_052378005.1 Psychrobacter sp. AOP31-B2-9 | reverse complement strand
TATTTCCTAAAGCTCAGATGCACCTGTCGGTAAATGGGCATATCAGTCGATGGTAGAAGCGAATGTCAGACCCTATTAGAGATTTACGAGCATCTCTAATGCGGATATCTAATCCATTTGCAGAGATACGGAATACTGTAGCTAATAGCGCATCTCTAAAATCAATGAGGGAGATTGCGTTTGAAGTACAGTCCAACATAGAAATAGATAGCAAAGGTACGGTTACGCTAGATGATAAACGTATTACTGCTACAGCGCTTCAAGAATTATCAAATAAAATATTTTATGATTCATCAATAGCTAAAACAAACTCGTTAGAAGAGTCTATAAATAATTTAGTTAACGAAATACGGAAACAAAAAGACCCCTTATCTCAGAGAATATTGATATGCTTTATATATCCGTTAATAATCATCGTGATTGCATCATTTCTAAATCCAATAGTAGATCATAACGTCAAGTCATACTTAAATTCTGATAAAAGGGCTCTAGAAAAAGAGTTAAAAGCTAATGCGAACTCAGTCATTGATGACAGACAGTTATTACTTTCACTAAGATATGTATCAGTTGATATCTTGAATGTAAGAACCTCTGCATCAACTAAATCAAAACCAATTGGATGCTTATATTTTTCTTCTACAGTATTGATAATTGAAAAACGTAAAAATTGGACTTTAATCGAGTGGCACGATCCTGAAACAGGTGCCGAAATTACTGGTTGGGTTTTTTCAAGGTATCTTGCCAAATTTAGGTAGCGCTTTAGCAAGGTATTACTATAAAATAATTATTCCGCTATGCTCCACAGATGTATAGCACAGCATTAAATTTTAAGAGATGAATATAAACATTCTAAAACAACTCGCCCATCTCAATTTCTTCCTCAAACTCGAACCCCAATTGCTCACTTTTACGTTGTTTCATCTGCTCGATACGCCGCTTACGTCCAGAGACCAGTCGCAGTACCTCACGGCGCTGCTCTGTGGTCATATCATGCCATAGCTGACGTTCAGGACGACTGCGCAAGCAGCCAAAGCAATAGCCTTTTTTATTGCTTTGACAAAGACCAATACATGGGTTGGCAATCTCGAACAGCTCAAACTGTTGATTCATGACTCCTCCATAATGACTACCGTCATTCCTTTGACCTGCATAAAACCACTGTTTAACTTTATTATGTCGTAAATATTGACTAATAGTGTGCCGTTTTATTATTACTGTTTTTATGGAGTGGATGCTATGCTGAGTGTTTAGTATCTATATAAAGCAATCATAACAAAATTAATAAGCGAGATTATACGTGAACATTATTTATATTCATGGACTGGATAGCGATGCGAACTCTACCAAAGGTGTGCTGTTAGAAAAATACTGCCAGCAGTATCATTCTGATATCAGCGTATATCGCCCTGATCTTAACAGCGCTCCTGAGCAAGTATTTGAGCAGTTGGTCAAATTGGTAACTGAATTAAATAGAGAAGCTAGAACGGTGCTGGTAGGCAGCTCGTTAGGTGGTTATTTTTCTACGCTAGTTAGCAATCATACAGGCTGTGCGGCGTTATTATTAAACCCCAGTACTCAGCCGCATATTACGTTGCAGCGTTTTGCTAATGAATTGTTAGTAAATACTGATAACGAAGGTGATGCGTTAAACAATGAAATTCTACATACCACAGCGGGCGGTTGGAATATTACTCACTCAGATTTGCAATGGTTTGCCGCGCATCCTTTAGAAGTGATTAATCACCCTGATAAAATGGCTGTCTTGATCAAAGAAGGAGATGAGCTGCTGAATCCTTATTTATCAAGAGATTTTTATAGAGGGTCTGATGTAAGGGTCACTTTGCAAGAGGGTGGCGATCATAGATTTAGTGATTTCAACGAACAGCTGCCTATGGTCATCAAGACGCTACAGCATTTGCTACAGAATTAAATAGACGACATTATATGACGTAAGTGACTGAGTATTGACGTTACTGTCGCTATTTTTCGTTATAATGGTTTAATAGAATTAAACGCACATGAACAGTTAAGGATGCATTTGTGAGTCAATATAATGCGCAGTCGTTAGAAGTCCTAGAGGGACTTGAGCCAGTACGTCGTCGCCCAGGTATGTATACTGATACCACGCGCCCCAACCATTTGGCGCAAGAAGTCATCGATAACTCAGTTGATGAAGCATTGGCGGGTTATGCTAAGACGATCAAAGTTCAGCTATATAGTGATGGGTCGTTGTCCGTCGAAGATGATGGTCGCGGTATGCCCACGGATATCCATCCTGAGTTTAATCAATCAGGCATTGAGCTGATTTTGACACGTTTGCATGCGGGTGGTAAGTTTTCTACCTCTAATTATGAAGTGTCAGGCGGTCTGCATGGCGTAGGTATTTCTGTCGTTAATGCGCTATCGACGCGTGTGGAAGTCACCGTATGGCGTGACAGTACACAGTTTGATATGGCGTTTGAGAATGGTGCACCAGTGACGCCGTTGACTGAATCGGTCAGTTCGAACAAGCGTAAGCGTGGTACCAAAGTGCATTTTTGGGCGGATGGTAGCTTTTTTGATACGCCTAAATTTAATGTTAAGCAGCTCAAACATAATCTCAAGGCCAAAGCCGTGTTGTCCGCTGGATTGACGATTGAATTTGTCGATGAGATTAATAACGAAAAAGTGGTTTGGCAATTTACCGATGGGGTTGTGGAATATTTAAATGAGCAACTCGACGGTCTTGAAACACTGCCAGAAGCACCGTTCTATTATAATTACGATGCGAAAGCTGGCGAACGAGCTGCCATTACCTTTGCATTATCTTGGTTGCCTGATGGTGGAACGCCAATTCAAGAAAGCTATGTAAACCTTATTCCGACAGCTCAAGGTGGTACGCATGTTAATGGCCTACGCACGGGTATTTTAGAAGCATTGCGTGAGTTTTGTGATATTCATAATTTACTACCGCGTAGTGTGAAGCTAACCGCAGAAGACGTCTGGGATGGGGTTAATTACATCTTATCTCTTAAGTTCTCTGAGCCGCAGTTTTCTGGACAAACCAAAGAGCGTCTGTCTAGCCGCGAGGCTGCTGGCGCCGTGCAAACGCTGGCGAAAGATGCGTTTAGCCTATGGTTAAATCAAAACGCAAACATGGGCACGCAGATTGCTGAGTTGGCGATCAATAAAGCAGGTCGCCGCCTAAAGTCTGCCAAAAAAGTCGCCCGTAAGAAAATTACTCAGGGGCCAGCATTGCCGGGTAAGCTAGCAGACTGCCGTGGTGATTTGCGTGATGGCGCAGAGTTATTCTTAGTTGAAGGGGATTCTGCAGGAGGTAGTGCTAAGCAAGCGCGTGATCGTCATTATCAGGCGATATTGCCACTACGTGGTAAGATTCTAAATACCTGGGAAGTGTCGTCAGATACTGTGCTGTCGAGCCAAGAAATTCATGATATTGCCATTGCTATCGGGGTGGACCCTGCTTCCGATGATTTGTCTGAGCTGCGTTATGACAAAATATGTATCTTAGCGGATGCGGACTCGGATGGTTTGCATATCGCGACATTGATTTGCGCGTTATTTGTGAAGCATTTTCCTGCATTGGTTGACGCGGGTCATTTATTTGTAGCGATGCCGCCATTATACCGTGTGGATGTCGGTAAAGAGGTTCATTACGCGTTAGATGAGCCTGAACTTGCGCATATTTTGGCTAATGTACCGGGTAATAAAAAGGCACAAATCACCCGATTTAAAGGCTTGGGTGAAATGAGCGCAGAACAATTACGTGAAACAACGATGAACCGCGATACTCGACGTTTGGTTCAGCTAGACATGGATGACATGGTGCTGACCAGTAGTATTATGGATATGCTATTGGCCAAAAAACGTGCATCTGACCGTAAGTCTTGGCTTGAGAATAAAGGAAATCTGGCTGATATCTCATAAATGAATCAGCTATTGAGTCATAAAATGCTATAAAACTCAACTTAGCAGCATAAGCTTAATGTTATGATATAGGCATCTTTTATTATGTGGTGCCGTCATGACATCAAAGTTTTTTAATCGCGCAAAGAAAGTTTCTGCGACTGAACGCTCTAAAATTTTGCCAAAGCTCAGCAAAAAACAGCTGGGTGAGCACGTGCCAAGACGTGGTAATAAAGTTGCCCCAATGATTGCTTCAGCAATGTTAAAAGCGTCAGGTTGGCGTACAGTTGGTGAGATTCCAGATATTCCACAAGCGGTTGTGTTAGTCTTACCCCATACGTCAAATGTTGATGGGGTTTATGCGATACCCAGCTTATTCGCCCTAGATTTAAAAATTAGCATTATGGGTAAGCATACTCTATTTAAAGTGCCATTATTTGCTCAGCTATTGAGCTGGATGGGAGTCATTCCGATTGATCGTGGCAATAAAGGCTCGGTGCTACAAGCGAGTATTGATAAGTTTAAAACAGGCGAACCTTTGTTTTTAGGGTTAGCGCCAGAAGGTACACGTCAATATACTGAAAGTTGGAAGACAGGTTTTTATTATTTAGCAGTAGGTGCTGGCGTACCGATTTTACCAGTGGCTATGGACTACAACACTAAAGAAATACGTTTTATGACACTGGTTCATCCTACTGGTGATATCGAAACGGATCTGCCAAAAATTTATAAGCAGTATCAGGGTGTAATACCCAAACATCCTGAACGGTTATCACAGCCGCTACAAGACATCAATAACTCAGCCAAATAAGCCATTTAAATGCGCTGTTCCTACATAAATAAAAGCCCCTTAACATAATGATGTTAGGGGGCTTTTATTGATAGTGATACGTATTGGTGCTATCCAAAAGCTTATTAGCTATTGAATGTGCTAACCCCGCCATCGACAGGTAGGTTCATACCAGTGATAACGGCAGCATCTTCACTAGCCAAAAACATAACGGCGGCGGTCACATCAAAGGGTGTGGCGGTTTTTCCTAATGGAGAGAGCGCAACAAAAGGATTAGAGCTGTTATCTGTCGCGACTAAGCCTGCTGCTACTGCGTTAATACGTACGTTATTTGGAATATTTTCTAACGCCAGTTTTTTTGTAATATCAGTCAAGTTACGCTGTTCAGCTTTATAAGTATCAATATCCCAATCTACTGGGATATCAGTCAGCGTTGAGACATTAACAATATTACCTTGAGTTTTAATCAGCTCTGGAATAGCTGCCTGGTGAATGCCAATTTCAGTATCTATATTGACCATCACATCAATATGCTCGTATTTATCGAGTACATGCTCTATCAATCTTGCTGTCTGACTCGGGTCATTCACATCACTGGTTACAGTAAGATGATTGCCTGTATTAATCCAGGTATGGTCTTGTGGCAGGTCTTCATAGATATATTCTAGGATATCGGAACTAATGCCAACAATAATACAGTTAGCCCCTTCCTGTGCAAACCTAAGTGCGGTTGCACGACCAATATCTGAATCAGCTCCAGTTATGATGACGGTCTTTTCTTTAAAGCGCTTCATATTGTTCAATCCTTGTTATTATATGATTGTCGTTAAATAAATTTTAGGGCTTTATACTACAAACGTCATTGTGCATGATGCACTGTCTATGAGTCTGCACATAAGCGATATGACTTGGATATCATCATAACAACTCATCACCATGAAAGCGACTGTATCTCATGGTACTTATGATTAGAAATCCAATACCTTAGAATCTACTCTCTCAATAATAAACACTTGTAACTGTGTCCAACTTCATAGTCACCATAAAAAAAGACAGCCTAGGCTGTCTTTTTTTATGTAAGGCTTAAGAATAATAGGCTATTTATTTGTCGTCGCTACCAGGTAGTAACACGTTACCATCATTGCTGATATCGTCAGTATTGACAGAAGTGGTATCAACTACATCTGTATGCACGTCATTAGTTGGTGTGCTTGTAGCGGTTGGTGTGTTGTCACGAACTGCTTCAGCAACTTTATCTTCAGTTGATGCGCTAGGCTCAAGTGTAGACTTCGCTTTTGCTTCAGTTTGTTCTTCATCCATTTTGTCTTGCATTTTGCGCAAGAAGCGAGCTGCTGCTTCTTGACCACCAAGACCAAACGATAGAGCAAAGGCTACAGCTACAGCACCTAATGTTAGACCAAATGCTAGGTTAACAATAGAGTCAGCAATGCCCATCGCTTTTAGACCCATGGCAAGTACTAGACCCATGATCAGTACACGTACGATGTTTGCTAAGAACTGTGAACCTTGTTCAGAGCGTTCAACAACACTAGCAATAATATTGGCAAGCCAAAAGCCGATGAATAGAATAACTGCGCCCAAGATAATGTTGGCACCAAAAGCGATAAACATCGTGATGAGGGCTGAGATAGGTTCGAAACCTAATAGATCGGCCGCTGCGATAGAGGCAAATAACATAGCAAAGAAAATAATTGCCCAACCAACCAAGTCAGAAACTTGTTTGTCGCCCATGGCTTCTTCTAGACCAACTTTAGCAGGCAATTGGTTGATTGCAGTGTTTTCGATCAGGCCTTTGATAATGTTGGCGACCATACGAATGACGTAGAAAGTCACTATTAAGATAGCTGCTGCCATAAAGATGTTTGGCAATGCTTCCATGATTTTGTTCAGCATGTTCGTCGCAGGACGAGCAATTACTTCGATTTTTAGCGCATTTAATGCGGCAATAATCGTTGGAATAATAATTACTAAAAATGCTAATGAACCAGCAATGTTGGGTAGGCTATTTTTTTCGCTTAAACCTGCTTTTGAAGCAATTGCTTGTATATCAAAAGTAGCAACTAGATTGGTTACGATACCACGTACTACTTTAGCGATAATGTAGCCAACAACAAAGACAACTGCTGCAATCAAAATATTAGGTATAAAGCTGAAAATTTTATCAACCATATTAGTTAGTGGTGCAAATAAACCATCAAGCTGTAGTTTACCAAGCACCATGGTCAAAACGACTAGTAAGATGAACCAATAAACTATGTCAGCAATTGTACTGCTCATTGGTTTAACGCCAGCTTGAGCACTTAAACGTTCATCCATTGAGGTTTTAGACAGTACAGTATTGATACCTGTACGTGCAACGGTAGCCACGACCCAACCAATAAGACCAACAGCAATAGCACCAATCAAATTAGGAATAAATGCTAAGACTTGATTTACCATATTTGCAAATGGAGTTGAAATGGAGTTTAAGTTTAGTTGATTTAGCGCTCCTGAAATAGCGATAATAAAGATAAACCAGAATACAACCTTGGAGAAAATACCTTCTAGGTCGTAAGCCTTACCCGTTGAAGACTTCATACGTTGGTTAAGATTGACTTTAGAGAGCACGTTGCGTACCAAAGCCGCGATGCCAAGTGCAACTAGCCAACCAATAATAAAAATTAAAATAGCACCGATAATGGAGCCGATAGGGCCACCCAGATAGCCGTTAAAAGATGTGTACATTGGATTCATGTTATCCTCCTTTAATCATCATATAACAGCTGCCAAACGATACTATGAGTACCGTTATTATTAAGCGGAGCCAATATATAGATGGTTATAGTAAATAGTGTTCTTCAAAGTAAGCTATGCGATGATGTTATGGTTTTCGCGTAAATAGCCTTATCAAAAAGTACCTGTTTGCTTTATATTTATGGCTTTATTACTGGTACCTAGATGTTTTTTGATAAAGCAGATACTTGATTGCTTATCATCTTAGCTAATTTAGCATAGCTGATGAACCAGTAGATTTAAAGACACAATGCTTAACTTGTTACTATATTTGTGTGATAACTTGTTATTATGTGAATGAATATTAACATAGATTATACATTCACCCGATAATTTTATTCTAAACATGGTTACTAAAACTAAGTTTTGCTATTATAGAAAAATGTGACATCTCGCCACTATTTTTACAATTTGAGAGTATTTTATGAAAAAAATCACTACGTTAAGTGTTGGTGCACTTGCTAGCGCTATGTTGTTAGTAACAGGCTGTAGCACAAATAATGGCAGTCAAGAGACTGCAGCTCAAAGCGTTTCAATTACTGAGCAAAGCTCAGCAGATGAAAAAGTGGGCTATAGCTTAGGTTTTATGATGGCTGAAGGTAATAAAGAGGCTGTCAGTGACCTAAATCTTGATACTTTCGAAAAAGGCTTTCGTGATGGTTATGAAGGTAACGACTCAGCATTGACTCAAGAGCAAATGCAAGAAGTATTGACGACGTATCAAAAAGAGCAAGAAGAAAAATTTGTCAAAGATATGGAAGCAAAAGCTGAAGAGAATAAAACCAAAGGTGCAGCTTTTTTAGCAGAAAATGCTAAAAAAGAAGGCGTCAAAGAAACGGCTTCTGGCCTGCAGTACAAGGTAGTAACAGAAGGTACTGGTAAATCACCAAAAGCAACTGACGTGGTTGAAGTAAACTACGAAGGTAAGTTGATCGATGGTACTGTATTTGATAGCTCTTATGAGCGCGGTGAGCCAATTGAATTCCCATTAAATCAAGTCATCGCTGGCTGGACAGAAGGTCTACAGTTGATGAAAGAAGGCGGTAAATATGAGTTTTACATCCCGTCAGATATCGCTTATGGCGAAGCAGGTAATGCAGGAATCGAGCCTAACAGCACGTTAGTATTTACGGTTGAGTTGTTGTCAGTAAAATAATAAGTATTGATACTGATTAAGTATCATATTGAATAAGAAAAGCCCTCTAAAGTAAGAGGGCTTTTTTATGGCTAGCGTTTGGGGCTTTCGGATGTTATTTAATAACATCCATCACCATTGTTGTTATAAGTTTTTTTGGAAAACTTTAGAATTTCGGCCGTTATGATACTGCTCTTGACGAGACTCGGGCAATGCAGATGCTTCAACTTCGGCAAAGCCTTGTTCAACAAACCAATGTGCTGTGCGAGTGGTCAATACAAATAGCTTGTGTAGACCATGGCTGCGGGCTTGTTGCTCCAAAAATGCGAGCAAATCAGCACCGCGGCTACCGTTCCGATATTCAGGGTGTACGGCAACACAGGCAACTTCTGCAGAATCACTGTCTAATTGATAAAGGGCTGCACAGCCCAAAATCATACCATCACGCTTAATGACACTATAATGCTCAATGTCTTGTTCCAAACGTTCGCGTGAGCGGCTGACCAAAATACCTTGCTTTTCTAGCGGAGATAACAGCTCGATCAGTCCTACTACGTCATCAATATTGGCACGGCGAATTTCTTCGTAAGGATCATGGCTGATAAGGGTGCCTGAGCCGTCACGAGTGAATAGTTCTTCTAATAAGGCACCATTTTTGGCATAGGAGATGATATGTGTGCGATGGACACCTTGGCGGCAAGCCAAACTCGCACAATTTAAGAAATAATTGATTTCGCAGTTTAAATCGCGATCACGTAAAAAGCGATCAACTTCGTTTGGAATCATTTCACGCAATAGGCGGTCATCATCATTGATGCCTGCTTCTTCACCTAAGAATATTAATTTATCAGCACCTAAAGCTACCGCTGTATTTAGCGCGACATCTTCGGCCAGTAGATTAAAAACTTCGCCAGTCGCTGAATAACCCATAGAGCCTAAAATGACGATATGATCGTGTAATAGGTTGTTTTTGATGGCTTCAACATCGATAGAGCGCACTTCACCTGTCATCTGATAGTCGACACCATCACGAATACCGTAAGGACGCGCTGTGACAAAGTTTCCTGAGATAGCATCAATGCGAGAGCCGTACATTGGTGAGTTGGCAAGCCCCATTGATAGCTGAGCCTCAAGCTGTAAGCGGATAGCACCTACTGCTTGCAAAATAGCAGGCATTGCTACTCTTGGCGTAATCCGAATGTCTTGATGCAGTGGAGACTCGATATCCATGTCTTTTAAGTTTTTTTCGATTTGCGGTCGCGCTCCATGCACCAGTACTAGCTTGATTCCTAAACTATGTAGTAAGGCAAAGTCATGAATAAGCGTGCTAAAGTTTACGTGATTGACCGCTTCACCGCCAAACATAATCACAAAAGTTTTACCACGATGGGTATTGATATATGGAGCAGAGTTGCGGAACCACTGAACATATTCAGGGTTAATTTGGGGCATGGCGCTAGTAGTCATAATGGGAGCAGTAGTCGTTAGAATAAGAAAAAGGGCGTAGCAAAAAATGCTTATCGCTAAAGATTTACCATAGCAAAAAATGCCGTTATGAGCTATCTTTTATTTCAGTTGT
>NZ_JBQSXG010000112.1:0-10389 GCF_052378005.1 Psychrobacter sp. AOP31-B2-9 | reverse complement strand
TTTGGCTGTTTTTATAGTGAAGCCTCGCAATTAGAAGAGTTAGCAGCGTGCTTAAATTTACCGCGCTCAGAGCAGCACGATGGCTTTGCGCGGCATCCACTGGCTTATTTACTAGAAGCCGCTGATGATATCTGCTATGCCCTAATTGACTTGGAAGATGGCATTAATCTGAATATACTTACTTACGCTGAAGTGGCTACTATATTTTACGAGCTCATCGGTGAGCGACCTACTAGGATTGACTTACCCACACACCTCTCCATCAGACAAAGTCTAGCGTCATTACGGGCACGAGCGATGATGCGTTTGGTCAATACTGTAACCGATGCTTTCGTCACCAATAGTGACGCCCTACTTGCTGGAAAACTAGACGGCAGCCTATTTGATCACTGTGACACAACAGTACAAAATGGTATTAACCAAGCCAAACAATTGGCACGTGAAAAGATATTCAATCATCCAAGCAAAGTGCGCATGGAGCTGATGGCCAATCAATGCCTGCATCGTCTATTAGACGCCTTTATGCCGCTCGCTTGGACAGGAAATGATACAACATCTCCATCACAGTTCATGTCTTTTGAGCAGCAGCGCCTACTAAAACTACTGCAGCCACATCTCCATGAGCATCGCCGTGACTTGTCAGACAATGTCTATCACAATATTTTAAATATTTTGGATTTTATTACGGGTATGAACGACCACGAGGCCTATCGACTGGCTCAAGAATTGCAAGGTCATTGGAGTACGATGGTTTGATAGACCAGTGTAGTTTAATAAATTCACGCAAATTGCGTATTTTATTCGTATTTTTATGCTGAAATGAGTATGATAAAACCCTATCGGATAATTTTGAAATATTATGAGTAGTCGCGAACAAAAAAAACTTCAAACTCGGCACGCTTTTTTTAATGCTGTGCTCGATTTATGTATGACAGGACAGTCTTTTAGCTCTATCAGCCTCAGACAAGTCACGCGTGAGGTCGGTGTTGTGCCGACGGCATTTTATCGGCATTTCGATGATATGGAATCACTCGGGCGGGCGTTGGTGGTTGAAGAATTAGGAGGCACGTTAGCCATATTAAGCGACAGCTTACAGATTGGACGTAAACGCAGCTTCGATCGTCAAATTGCCAAGAGTATTCAGTTGTTTTTATACATGGTCAGTGATCAGCCTTATTACTGGCAGTTTTTGATCAGTGAACGTTATGGTGGTTCAGAAGCGGTTCGTAAAGCCATCAACGACCTCATTAAAAAACATGCTCAAGGCCTCGCTGATGACTTAGCACTACAGCCAGCATTTACGCATATTAATGCCTATGATCGGCGTTTATTGGCTGAAGCGGGAGTAAACATGTTCTTTTCTTGGATCATTGATTGGTTAGAGCTGACCTACACAGAAGATCATGATGATGAAATTGATTTGAATGAAATTGAAGAGAATAAGCAGTTGATGCTACATAACTGCACTCGCCAAGCACAGATGCTATTTTATGGTGCTTATAACTGGAAATCTAGCGAAGAGACCTGCTTAAAAGATTAGATTGGTTCGCCATCATGCCTGCTATGGCAAAGGCTCTATAAAAGTCTTATTAGCAAACTAGGAGATGTTGAAGATTCATAAATAGCTGCCTGTTTTCGCTAAGCACGTTTCTAAACAAGGCGTGAAACGACGGTGATGCTCATGCCTTAACTAGGTTTGCAACACAGTTAAGGCATGAGCATGAGCATCAGCGCCAATATCAATAGAAAGAGACAAGACTACTTTTGCCATTTCATCATTAGGCATAGACGTTTAGAATCACCAAACCTACTATTTTTAACGTCGAGATATCTAAAAAATAGTCCTTAGCAGTGTCATCGTCGAATATCAAACACGCCCGAACAAGCATCGATATTTCGATTAATAGTTGGTATTACGATGCTCTTCTGACTCAGTCTCAATTTGTTCTACCAATTCCTGCATATCTTCATCCATGACTTCATCACTGACAGCAGGATAATGACTGGGCAATTCTAGTATCTGCTGCACAAAGGCATAGCGTAGCGTATCTCGGCGACCCAAATAACGCTGATAAAAGCTCGAATTCAGCAGTCCTGCTCCGCCCTGACCCATGGCCCAGATAGATGACAGATAATCACGCGTACTCAAGCTACTGCGCTCATCCTTTAAGTAAGCACTGATAATATCAATCAAGCGTTTCATGCGCTGACGGCGAATATCATACAGTTCACCAAATAAGCGATTAAGACCCGTCGCCGATGCTGCCAAACGCTCTTCAATCTGATTCAGTAGCATGGCTTTTTGCGGATTAAATAATTGCTGAAAAATCATACGCGCCACGCCTGCCGATGCACAGTCATCAATCCGATTAATATCAAACAAATGCTCTTCATAACGTATAATAATACGTAAATAAAGCTCATCCTTACTGGAGAAATGTTTATATAGCGTACCTTTAGCCAAATCTAGCTGGTCTGCCAAACTGTCTAAAGTGATATCACCATCACCCGACTCAAGTAGCAGTTGCTCTGCCATCGCCAAGATATTCTCTTCTCGTAACTTGAACTGACGTTGACGACTCATAACCTCTCCTAAAACCTAACAACATTTAGCACATAATCATCATTTATATCAGATCAGCGATATGATCAGTATCAAATCATATAAAGCCTTCTAGAAAAAACGATAGAGAACCTGCTTACACTTCCTAATTAATATTTTATAATCATACGCTTATACGAATTAATAGCCTATAACTATAAGCCCGTACAGCAAATGACTGACTGGTCATAGCATAACCATTTTAATGATACTGTGCCAGTAAATTTTCAAAGTTTTTTGCAGTTAATGCGCCTACCTCTTCGCTACTACAACCATACATATCCGCGATGCAACTTGCAACGTAAGGTACATATGCAGGCTCATTGGGTTTACCACGTTTGGGTACAGGCGCTAAGTAAGGACTATCAGTTTCGATAAGCAGTCTGTCTCTAGGCATGTTTTTTGCGGCATCTTTGATTTGTTGGGCACTTTTGAAACTGACGATACCCGAAAATGAGATATAGAATCCTAAATCAAGTGCTTTTTTTGCAGTCTCCCAATCCTCGGTGAAACAGTGAATAATGCCGTGCTCTGCCCCTTCAGCTTTTAAGATATCGATTGTATCTTCTTTAGCATCACGCATATGTATGACCAATGGCTTTTTCAAACGTTGACTGGCATGAATATGACGAGCAAGGCTGTCTTGTTGCGCCTTTTTATTCTCTGTCGACCAGTAGTAATCTAGCCCCGTCTCTCCAATTGCCCATACATGATCTGCAGCAGCGGTTTCTACCAAACGCTCAACAGTGGCTGATTGTAATACGCTAATATCTTCACAAGGATGAATCCCCACACTCATACCAAGATTAAGCGTGTCATCACCATAGGTGCTAACGATATTGGCAATCTCATCATATTCAGCAAAATCACACATAATCGCCATTGCTCGAGTGACATTGGCTGCTTTCATAGCCGCGATTGCGCCCGATAATTGACCATCATATTTGGTCAAATCTAGACGGTTTAGATGGCAGTGTGTATCAGTAAACATAAAAATCTCGTTAATAAAAATAGAAAAATAAAAATGGATAAATAAAAATATTGGCATTCAATATCTGAATAAATAATTCAATAGATGGTTTAGTTATTGTTCTTAAACAGGCTATTTTCAAGTACTGTTTAACGGTACACTATCAGCAGTCCCAATATTTGAACGTGCAACAGATCCCATTATGAACCCTAAAAAAACCATCACCTTATCGCCTATCATAAAAGCTATCGTGCCCAAACAATTGTATAAGCGACGGTTTTTGTTACAGGATAAAGGACACAGCAATCATATTGATATCGCTAGCGATGCGTATATTGTTGGCGACTCAGCTATCACCATTCGTAAAGGTCATGACAATCAAATTACCATCGGCAAACGCGGTAAATTTAATAGGTTAAAAATTGACATCAACGGTAATCACAATCATATAACTATCGCAGAGCAGGTCAAATTCTCTGGGCAGTTATTAATCGTTGGTAACCATCTACACATTCATATCGGTGAACGCACCACCGCGATTGACTGTTATATTTTGGCACGTGACAAAAGCGTGAGCATTGGTAACGCTTGCATGATATCGCGTGGCATTGAGATTCGCGCCACTGACGTGCATAAAGTTTATGATATGAACGCTGACATTAGGATAAACACTGCACATTCAGACGTTGTTTTAGGAGATCATATTTGGATTGCTGCCAATGTGACGATTTCTAAAAACGTTTCTATAGCCAGTGGCTGTATCATTGCAGCTGGCTCTTTTGTCAATAAACCAGTCGTCACCCCTAACTGCATGGTCGCAGGCACGCCAGCAAAGGTTATCCGTCAAAATATACGTTGGGAGCGCTAAAAACTGTTTAATGCTCTAGCATTAATTTAGCGGCACCACTCGCATCACTTCCTCTATAGTCGTCACTCCTTCACTAATGCGCTTGGCACCTGATAACCGAAGTGGTTGCACTCCTTCACGGTATGCTTGCTGCTTCAGTACATCCAGATTTGAGTCAGCCGCGACTAGTTTTTTGAGCTCAGTTGACAATGGCATGATTTCATACAGACCTACACGGCCCTGATAACCAGTATGACGACAGTGCTCACAGCCATTTGCGGTATACAGCTGTGCGGGCACTGGTGCGCGCCAAGGTTGTACTAGCTCTTGCCACTGAATCGCTATTTCACTATCAGGTATGACATCGATCGCTTGTTTGCAATGCGGGCATAAGGTACGTAGCAGACGCTGTGCCATCACCCCCAAGATAGTCGCCGAGGTTAAAAATGGCTGCACACCCAAATCATGCAAACGAGTGATTGAGCTTGGTGCATCGTTGGTGTGCAACGTCGAAAGCACCAAATGCCCTGTTAGCGAGGCTTGCACTGCCATATTGGCTGTTTCGGCATCACGAATCTCACCGACCATGATGATGTCTGGATCTTGGCGCATCAAGGAGCGAATACCATCGGCAAAGTGCAAATCAACGCCTGCATTTACCTGCATTTGGTTAAAGGCTGGCTCGATCATTTCAATCGGATCTTCAATGGTACAGACGTTAACCTGCTCTGTGGCAAGCTGCTTCAATGTACTATACAAGGTGGTTGTTTTACCCGAACCCGTTGGGCCTGTGACCAGAATAATTCCGTTCGGATGCGATGTCATCTCATTCCACATATCAAGCTGCTTACCAGAAAGGCCTAGCTGCGCAAACGAGCGTACCAGCACCTCAGGGTCAAACACACGCATGACCAACTTTTCACCAAAAGCGGTCGGCATGGTAGAGAGACGCAGTTCCGTTTCTAGTCCTTTTGGTGTGCGCGTTTTTAGTCGACCATCTTGCGGTTTCCGCTTTTCTGCGACATTCAGCCGTCCCAGAATTTTAATCCGTGCTGTGACCGCGACGATAATCGCTAAGGGCATCTCATAGACGGTATGCAACACACCATCAATGCGAAAACGCACCTTGCCAGTCTCACGGCGTGGTTCAAGATGAATATCACTCGCCCGCTGCTCAAACGCATATTGCAACAGCCAATCAACGACTTTCACGATATGCTGATCATTGGCATCAGGATTGGTGTTGTCACCCAATTGCAATAACGCTTCAACATTAGTAACATCAGATGCTGCACGCTTATGAACGCTATTTGCACCCGCAATCGCTTGCGTCACTTGATAAAATTCTTGGCGATAACGATTTATTTGCTCAGGATTGATATAAACCGTACGATAGCTTTTGGCTTTGATGAGCTTTTCAATACTCGATTGCCAGTCAGTATAAAATGGCTGATCGGTACCGATGACCACTTCGTCCACCGTGACCTCAACTGGTAATATGTGCTGTGAGCGTGCATATTCAAACGACATCAACTTTGTCACCGCAGGCACATCGACTTTTAGGGGGTCGATACGCACGAGTGGCATACCCGCTTTGGCAGCGAGCCACTGATTCAGCCATGATAACGTTAATTTGTTCTCAGCACTGTTATCGACCGCATGACCATTTGGCAAACCAAAATCACGAATGGTCAACAGTGGGTGCTGCGTCTTATCACGTCGGCTGGTAATGACCAGATTATAACCACGCTGATCGATTACCTTATCTGCCAACAGCTCATCCAGGCACCAACGCAAATCAATCACTATCGAATATTTTTGCTCAGACATATTTTTCTTCTTTTATCGTTTTAGAATATATGGTTAAAAATGATATCAATTTACATCACTTCTACAACGGCTGTTATTTGTAGTTCATCTACTGCTATCAACTGAAAGCTCACATCAACAGATTTATAGCGCATAGTAAACGGCATATTTATTTGAGTACGACGATAGGCAGGACGCGGATCTTGCGCAACGAGTGCTTTAATAACATCTATATCAGACAATACTAACTGACTCTGTATCTGACCTATAAATGCCGCAACCGTATCCTGTTTTATATTAACTGCTTGGTCATTCTCAAAAGTCTGCTCGGTATCAGCTAATGCTAAAAACTGCTCGTAGGCAGACTCCGTTATCGTCACCTCCAACCGCTCAGGAGCAGAAGGAGCAAACCCGCTTGCGGCCTCTATCAGTGCATCACTGTAAGCCACATACGGCTTTATATCAACAATAGGCGTGCCATCTATCATGTCCGCACCGCTAATGACGAGCAATGCTTTCCCTTGTACGATTTTGATATGCTCCAGCTTGACGACTGACAACCCTAACGCCGACGGTCGGTACATACTACGACTGGCAAAGACGCCTATCTTTTGATTACCGCCCAGTCTCGGTGGTCGTACTTGCGGGCGAAAGCCAGTGGTTTTTGTCGTAGCTGTATTTTTGTTAGCCAAATTGTCTGTTTTTATGTCTTTATTTATGTTTTCTTTTATATTATTTTTTACATAATTGTGATGAAATTGCCAACTGATCCAAACATGGCTAAACGCTTCTAACCCCGCAAATGCCGCTGGCGTGTCATAAGGCGCTAGCATCTCGATCACACTCGTCAGCGCTACCAGATTGGGCTGACGCGGCGCACCAAACTTCTGTGATAGCGGCGCACGGTGGTAACCAATGATTGGCGCATGATGATTTTCTAAAACAGTACATCCATCAGGCATAAACCCTCTCCAAAACATCCGCCGATAATGACATTTCACCTATCGTCGATCCACTATAAAATAAATACAGCGATACCGGTTACATTTTGCACAGCCTCTATCTATGGGCACAGCAAGCAAGAAAAATGTAAACCATACCCTGTGGTTGCGCCTCTTTTATTTAGGGCTGACGATATATAAAACAGCTTGAATACAAAATTATTCACTAACGATATTCCATTTTATCATGCTACATAATCATTGCTAGACGGATTTTTATTTTAAATTTTGCTATTATGAGCAAGAATAATTATTGAGAATGAATTGCATCCAGATTAAGATGCCCTGTAGCTTATTTATACAGACCAATTCATATAAACTGATTCATACAGACTGTATTTATATAAACTAAAGTATACTGCGACATCTGGACACTGCCTGACTATTTAAGCATCATCATAATAAAGGTTTGATGCAGTGCTATATGACACATTCAATTAATACTATTAACGCAAACAGCGACTATTTAACGAGGACTTTATGTCAAAACTTCGCACCGAAATGGTTACAGAGGTTCATCACTGGAATGACTCTCTATTTAGCATAAAAACTACTCGCGACGACGGCCTACGCTTTCGTAATGGTGAATTTGCGATGATTGGTCTCGTCGTCGATGGCAAGCCATTATTACGTGCTTACTCGATTGCCAGTGCTAATTACGAAGACCAATTAGAGTTTTTCTCTATTAAAGTACAAGATGGCCCACTAACCTCACGCCTACAACACATTAAAGTAGGCGACGAGCTATTGGTTAGCAAAAAACCAACGGGCACGCTGGTATTAGATGATTTATTACCAGGTAAGCATTTATACATGCTATCAACAGGCACAGGACTGGCACCGTTTTTGGCCTTGTCACGTGATCCTGAAGTGTATGAGCGTTTTGAGAAAATTATTTTGGTCCATGGCGTACGTCATACCAAAGATTTGGCCTATCGTGATATGTTCGAAACCGAGCTGGCCAATGATGAGATATTTGGTGAATGGTTCCGCGAAAAGTTCATCTACTACCCGACTGTGACTCGTGAAGAGTTTAGAAACCAAGGTCGTATCACGGATCTTATGAAATCAGGCAAGTTCTTTGAAGATATCGGCTTACCACCGATGAATAAAGACGACGATCGCGTGATGATTTGCGGTAGCATGCCATTTAATGCAGAAGTGTCTGCTATCTTAGATGACTTTGGTCTCACCGTCTCACCACGTATGGGCGTACAGGCTGACTATGCGGTTGAGCGTGCTTTCGTCGGTTAGTATGATACAGAGATTGGAGTTTTTGAGAAAATCAAAAATTATAGTAAATAATTCTTGACGGCTAAAAATAGCCTGCTATAATACGCAGCCTATACAGAGTTAACCCTGTAGCCCAATTCAATAATACCTATCTAGTAGATATTATTACCTAACATGCCAGTGTGATGGAATTGGTAGACATGACGGATTCAAAATCCGTTGCCTAATAAGCGTGTCGGTTCGAGTCCGACCACTGGTACCAATACATAGTTCTATACTATCTTATAGAATAACTAAAGCCCCTGATATCAGGGGCTTTATTGTATCTGGTGTTTCATACTGTCGCTAAAATATATAGAAAGCGCCGGTAAATCAATAATCATGCTGATACACTGGATCATAGCTGTCAGAGTCCATTTGATTATCATCACAGCTGGGACACGTTTCGACAACGCTATCTTCGATAATGTACATATCGATATTATCATTTTGGCGAGCGGCTTTTTGAGACCAGTGATGTGCTTTGTCTGAGTCTTGATCAACGCCCGTG
Organism: Psychrobacter sp. AOP31-B2-9; assembly: GCF_052378005.1. Lineage (NCBI taxonomy): Bacteria > Pseudomonadati > Pseudomonadota > Gammaproteobacteria > Moraxellales > Moraxellaceae > Psychrobacter > Psychrobacter sp. AOP31-B2-9. The sequence goes on along the minus strand of NZ_JBQSXG010000112.1, from coordinate 1,377 downwards.
CCTTCTCTGTACCCTGTATCTTCTCTATACATAGAAGCCTGATAGTGCTGAGCATCAGTATCGCCTTGATTAGCAAGTGCTGTCTCATTGATTGTAAAAGAAGTTTCAGCAACTGCTGAAACCATCATTCCAAATGACAACCCTATCATTAGCACCTGATAAGTAGATGTCTGCTTTAACTTTTTTAAGATCATAGTTTCTCCTATTTAATTAGCGACAACTCATCACAACTAGGCTGATAGCCATTGTCACAAGATTTTCTATACCACTCTTGTGATTTAATTTTGTCTTGCTCCACACCTCTACCTTCAAAATACATTAAACCAAGACTGTTCTGTGCTTCGGCTATGTCTTGATTTGCAGCTTTTAGATACCATTCGGCTGCTTTTTTATCATTAAGCTCAACCCCCTTACCAGTTTCATACATGTCACCGATATTGTTTTGAGCGCCCGCGTATCCTTGAGCAGCAGCTTTTCTTAGCCACTTCAGAGTCTCTGCGTAATCCTGACTCACTCCTAGACCCTCATAGTACATGGCAGCTAAATTGTACTGAGCCAATGCAAAACCCTGATCCGCCGACTTCCGATACCACTCAACTGCTTTATCATAATCTTGCGGAATACCTTTGCCATTTTGATAAAAAGTGCCAAGATTATATTGAATTTCAGCATTACCCTGTTTGGCAGCTTTTTCATACCACTCAATAGCCTTAGCATAATTTTGACGTACGCCAGTGCCATTACTATACATCTCTCCAAGTGTATATTGAGAAGATTCTCTGCCTCTATAAGCAGCTTCTTTGGTCCATTCAAATGCTTTAACATCATCTTGACTTACGCTATCTCCTGTAAGGCGCATATAGCCAAAAGTCGCCTGAGTAGTCGCTATACCATGGTTTATGAGCTTACTTACGATTCCAAGGTCAGCAGCAGCTGGTAAGGTTAGAGCGCACGATAATCCTATTACCATGATTTTATAGATGACTGTCTTATTAAGTTTTGACATGATAATTATTCTTTCTCATTTAATTTTTGGAGAGACTAACAGTCTTATCTCATCACTATTTCTTCGAGCTTTGCTGTTTCACTCTAACAATTCAATCTTACCTTCAACGACATCTCTATCCGCCAAATGTCACGCTATATAAAAATTTATTTTGTCATATAGTTTATTCAATTTAAAAGTAGTACGAGACAGCCGAGTGTAGATGTATATTCAAAACTTCAAACGAGGTTAACGCTGCAATGCTTTTATAATGGAATGACTATAATACATTGTGTGTCTCATCCTGCTATTGATAAGTACAAAAAAACAGTTGAAATAGCATTTTGAATAAGAGGCTCAGATTTATAATAAGAAATATATTCATGGAAAAC
>NZ_JBQSXG010000111.1:0-10429 GCF_052378005.1 Psychrobacter sp. AOP31-B2-9 | reverse complement strand
CTCAAATTAACCTTATCTATTAAATCAGGTGCGACTTTGACATCGTGGGTTGTGCCATCTGATAAAAGAAAGGTAATCGGATTGCCATGAGCATCAACTGCTAAGTGAATCTTGGTCGCGCGGCCTGCCACACTTTTGCTAATGGATTGTAGATTCTCGTTGCCTCCACTGCTGTGCTGATGCGCCTTGATATGAGTACCATCAATGAAGACCCACTCAAGGTCTGCGTCTTTGATCAGTAACGTAAATAATGCAATCAGCTTATTACTGCGAGACCAGCGCTGGTAAGCTTTATAGATGGTATTGGGCTTGCCAAAATACTCGGGTAAGTCGCGCCAAGGACAGCCAACACGCATGCGATAAAGCACGCCTTCAACCGTTTGTCTAAGATTTCCTTTGTCATAGATATTAAGTTCTAGTAATATAGGTTTCAGTCTTGTCCAGTGTTCATCTTTGAGCATAGTGCGAGGCATAGCGAACGATATCTTTTTTGTGTGAGAACTTAAAGATTAACCGTTCGCTATTTTTTTTGCCATTAATTTATACCCAATGTTCAACACGCCCTAGTTATTTCCTTAATATATAAATTTTTATGAGTCATTTCGTATAAATTAGACAAAGAGTCACTAATATAGGTGGCTCTTTTGTCATTTTGACGCTACTTCTTGAAAGGAATGTTTTATGGAGCTGCTAAACCAGCCAATTAACGGACAGCTTGGAAATCGTCTTATCGAGTTACTTGACTCACCGGATTATCATACACTGAATATAGTAGTCGCTTTCGCAAAGAATAGCGGTGTCCTCAGAATCAAAGATGCATTCGAAAAATTTAGAGAGAGAGGCGGAATCGTAAATACTTACGTGGGCGTAGATATGGGCGGAACATCTTACGAAGCTCTCATAGCTCTACTGCTTCATACTGATTCCTTGAATATAGTGCATTCTGAGAATAGCCAAACATTCCATCCAAAGATCTATCAGTTTTTAGGAAAAGACAAGGGATTGATAGTTATTGGTTCACACAATTTAACAGCCGGAGGTCTATGGACTAACTTTGAAAGTTCAGTACTCATTCCATTAGATGGTGCAAGTACTAGTAGTGCATTAATAATGGGGCTAGAAGATTACATTGGACAACTAGCTTCACTTAAAGATTCATTTATATCAATAAGTGCACAAGAGGATATAGATAAACTTCTCCAAAATGGATATGTATTTAAAGAAGTAGCAGAACAAGTAGAACGGTTGAAAACTAAGACAGAAAACAAAAGCGGGGAACGTTTATTCGGTAATGGTATCTCTGCAAAGATGCCTCATATCGCTAAATATAAGCCAAAAACAGAGAAGAAGAAAAAAGAGAGGGAACTGGAAGTTTCTACTACCCAAAAAGAACCTAGCCTTATTCTTCCAAGTGAAGATGGACAAACTATTTGGTTCGAAACGAGGAAGATGACTGGCGGATCAAGGAATATCCTTGATCTATCGAAGAAATCGTTGGTTGAGCGCGGAGACCCAACCGGCACTGCATTTGACCTAGGCGAGCCAAAGTTTATGCGTGGCGGAGTTGAGTTTTTCGATCTAAACCCTGCAATTACCAGTCAATCCAAAGATATCACACTGAACTTTGAAGGAGTTGATTATGTAGGCAATACCATACTGTTCCCGGACGGGGCTAAAGCAAATGGAACATGGCGCTTACAAATTAAGGGAGTTAGCTCCTCTGGAAGAGGCATAACAGAAGCCCTTAGAGCCAAGGGCGAAGAATACTACTTAGTTAAAAAGGTAGTGACATTCACTAAGATACAAAGTGATTACTATTTCATGTCTGTATTTCCAGAATCTGAACTTGAAAACTTCAAGGCAGCTTCACGTATCTTGGCTCGAAATGGGTCTAGCGCCAGTGCTAGGTGGCTGGGAATGTTTAGACGCGACTTAGCCACTCTTGATGTTTCCCCTTCCGGTTCCCGCTAATACCCCCCTTTGCGCCGCCAAATGTAAGCATTAAAGCATCGTCGTTTAATGGAACTCCTTCGGAAATGAATAAAGGAGCCTGACTTATTTCACGGAAGGTATTTATAAATGATGTTATATCCAGACCAAATCCGTATCCCGTTGTGCTTTTATATGGCGGATCCACATACACGACAGCATCGCTAGGAATGGGGGTTTCGAGCAACATCATGATATCCGTTTTAAGACAGGTCACTCCCTCCATTCCATTAACTAGCGCAACAATGCGACGACGAAGCTCGACTGGAGATGGCTGCATCGGATTAGCAGGACTGCGGCGTACGCTAGTTGCGGTTGGTTCCCAATAATTTCGAAAACAGGCATTCATCCAACGCCCATTGTCACGCCAAATTTGTTTTCCTCCGAAGGAACAAGCTTGAATAATTGGATAAACCTCTGCTTCATGGTTATCTACTGGGAGTTTAGATAGTTCAGACATGTGAGTCTTGAAATCGTGTTTATCTCTTGGCAAATTAGATAAGAATTGATCGAAAACACCCATGTTAAATGTGCCGGATCCAATGGCAGTCCAGAACGAACCCCAAGAGCTAATATCGAGCATACGGATACGTGAAGGGTCGATGCCTCTGTTTACCAGTTCGATTGACACTGCGCCAGATCCGCAGCACAAATCGTAGAAGTATGAATTTGTGCTAGGTGCAGCCTCGAGTAGAAGGTCAACGATTTGAGATGCTACTCGCTGTTTACCACCCTGATATGAACAGGGAACGCGCATTAAACTACTCATAAAGATTTCCTGCGAATCATAATTCGCACATAAACACGCTTACCATTGATAATACCAACACCTCCTCTATCTTCAGGATGCTGACGATATCCTACTTCCGTAAGCATATCAGAAGATACATTAGTACGCGCATTACCATTGGCAAGCATCAATATCTCAAACTGATCTGGGCTATACTTGTCAAGAAACGTGATTGGCACTCCCATAACCCCATCGTAGTCAAAAGGAATATTTTGGGTACGACCAACATTGATAGCGTTATAGTTTTCATATTGCGGATATTCATCTGGAGAGTAGCTACAATTTAATACTATGGGTTTATGCCGCTTGCTAGTTTCCAAATTAGTGAACCAACGGACACCCTTTACTCGGATGAAGCGTCGCCCTTTATCATCTATACCGCAACTTGCAGCGTTTAGTGGATAACCATCAGGTACGTAGAACTTGCGATCTCCAGAGCGGATCGACTCTCCATACCAGACTTTGTTATCACGGAAAAGCGGGAAAACTTCCTTATATGTAACGGCATTCATATTCCCGAGGATTATAAAATCCTTTTTGTAACGTTCTAGCAAACTAATATACTCACGGAATAGGCTAAATGGCGGATTGGTAATTACTATGTCAGCTTCTTCAAGCAAAGCTTCGCATTCATCCGAACGAAAATCGCCATCACCAGAAAGATGTATAAGAGAGTTGCCTGGCATAGCAAACAGAGCCTCTAAATCTAACGCTCCATCTGGTCTCTTCAAGGTTTCATCAGGTATTTCAGTGACTACTGCTTTATATGCACCAGTCATTTCCTCTAACGGATACTCCTGTCCAGCTATTTGAGACTCCGCGTAACAAGTAGAAGTTAGTCCAGCTAGACCGAGTTTGTCGAAATTAAGTACGAAGAAACGAAAGAAAGCAGACTCAAAAGGATCATCACAATTACAAAGTATGTTCTTACCTTTCAACTGTTCCTGATGTTTAATCATCTCCTTGGCCACGTCTTCATACTGCGTATAGAAATCATCTTTCTTAACGATGAATGCACGATTTAGAGTCGCATTTCCGGGTTTTTGGGGCGCTTTTGGAGCTTTTATCTTTATATCAAATGGCATATTGCCCTCGCGAACTACCGCCTTGAGAAAAGTGTTAATTGCTGCAGACATGCTGATACCAATTTCATCAAAAACTTCATTAGCATGCTTTTTGATTTCTGAATCAATGCGTATTGTCGTAGTTGGCTTAGTGGACATAATCTATTATTCCTTTTTTGTGCTACATTGTAGCACAAATTCTTATAAGAGACCGTCTATTACGCCATGAGAATGATAGTTTTATAAATTAATTTTACTTTTTTGCATGCTAGAATTTTTTCTCTAACACCATGTAACTAAGATAACTGTTATACCTATACTCTTGAGTTATATAGGATCGATAAAACATTTGATTTGCTTGCTGGAAAAGTTAATGCGATAGTTGTCCACTGAACGTTCAGAACAGTCGTATTGTACAGACACTAAAAACGTACGTGGACACTAGGTGAACAATGAACATATCCGTGACAAAAGCAGCAAAAGAATGGGGTGTATCAAGAACCACGATCTATCAGAAAGTCAATGATGGCGAGCTTTCCAGAACAGCAGATAAGAAAATAGACGTTTCGGAAATGTTGCGAGTGTTCGGTGAGCCAATTTCTAAAAAACGTACTGAACGTTCAGTGAACACTGTCCAAAGTACACCTCTGAACAGTCAAAGTGTTCAGTACAATACGGACATTGAACACCAATTAGCGCTTGAAAAGCTCAAGAATGAACATCTCAGCCAACAGGTAAACGATCAAAAAAAGTTAATTGAAAATTATCAGCAGCAGATAGGACAATTGAACAAAACACTGGATAAAGCCAACGCCAGTATCCAGGATTTCGCACAAGTAAGATTGTTAGAGTTCAGACAATCTGAACCCAATGATAAAATACAATCCGAACAAAAACAGGATACTGAAATAACAGTTATCGCCGAGAAGAAGAAAAAGTGGTGGGTTTTTTAAATACCTCCTTACGATGCCGAAGCCCGAAAACCTAATTTATCGAGATAGGGTGCGTAAAAGGAATGCTTACTTTCATCCAATAGCTCAGTCTCAATCCGTTCAGCAAATGCTTTATAATCCTCACCTTGCTTAGCATAGTTAGCCAACTCACTCATTTTCGATAGCTTAGCCGCAAACACACCCTTTTGTTTATCTGTCATTTTTAAGGGGGTTAGTATATCGGGCATATCACCGTCTCTCTTCTTACTTAACAACTTTTTAGCTTGGGTTTTTATTCTGAATTTGAATGTAAAACCTGTAATAACCCTGCCTTGTTTATGCTGTTCATATTCAACAGTAATATCAGTATGTTCGTTGATTTGTTTAACAGCTAAATCTAAAACCCTTCTTTTGAAAGCTTCTATTCTCTTGTATTCATCTACCAATCCCAGCTTTTCTCGTAATTCTGAAAGTGATATTAGGTTTGTTTTCCTTACTGAGCGCCATTGTATAACCAGCTCATAGAGCCTAATGGCATATTCACTTTGTAGCCCTACAACCTGTTTTAATTCATATTCTGTATATCTAGCTTCAAGCCTGGTAATTAGCGGTATTACATCGCTAGCAAAAACAAGTTCAACACATCCTAAATCATCAATGTAACCAATCTTATCAACCCATCGACTTTTATAGTGACCTATTTTTCCTGTTCGTTCGTCAAGTTTACTGTAAGCAAAACCTGCTTCATATAACCCTTCCACAGCCCTTTTCATAGCTTCATAAGATGTATGCTTCTCTACATCAAACTGTTTTGCATAGCTCTGAGCGTAAATCCTTAATAGTCCGCCAGCTTCTATTAAAGTTTTTTGCTCTCTAGCTTCAATAATAGCTAAAAATATTAGCCGTTGCTCAACTACACCTAAGCTATAACTTGCCCCAATCAAAGAATTATCTTTAGTAACTAGCTGCCTTTGCATTATGACCCCTCATATGTTCTAAGCAACTTTAATACACATACCCCTATAAAGCAACAAAATAAATATCCAGTTGCTTTATAGGTCGTAAAACGTTGCTTTATAGGTCGTAAAACGTTGCTTTATAGGTCGTAAAACGTTGCTTTATAGGTCGTAAAACGTTGCTTTATAGGTCGTAAAGCCCATTGTTATCAATGGATACAGCGAACGTAAAAGCTTTTAAAAACTATTAAAAACATTAAAAACCTTTTACTTCTTATTTTCTAATTCTTCTTCAGTAGGATACTTTTCTCTAGCTTTACGTATAGCTGGTTGTACAAACCATTCCCAGTAATTCATTAGCTCATCATAATGCTCACTGATATAGCCCATTAGCTGAGCAGCAGTAAAATCGTATCTATGATCTTTAGGTTTAGAGAATTGAGTTAATTTTGATTTACTGACATTAACTCCAAAGTACCTAGCTATTTGCATAGCTCTATAAGAGTTAACTTCACGTTCTAACCTATACCCATCTTCTATACCAAGTTGGCAAAGTTCAGTACCACCAAAATCAATATCCTTTAAGAACTCAATCATGGCTTCAACTCGAGCAGAACGTACCGCATTGTAACGTTGCATATTCCTACGTCTCTTATCCATAAATAACTCACTTACTTTTAGAATAGGTACAGACAATAATAATACCATAGGTACAGTCATTTATCGTATGTAGGTACACACAATAGACAATCTATAGGTACAGTCATTAAAAATCAAATAGGTACAGACAAATATAGATTTTATGTTAATATTTATTAAGCCAGCAGTCACAAGAGGGGGCTATTTATTACTACGTAATAAATAGCCTATCCCTCATGTGAGCTGGTTAAGGGGAGACCCCTTAAAACCCCCAAAAAAATCTTACCTAGGTAATCGTTATGACTGAGCCAAAAACCACCGTTCTTGACAAGAGAGCCAAGCGTAATAGAGAGATTGCGATTCGCGTCAATGACTACGAACTTGCTGAGATTAAGAAAAGAAACCGCGAAAATACGGTGGCCAGTTGGTTACGAGGATTGGCATTAGGGGTTACTCCTGTTAAGCCAGTTGATCCTGAATTGGTGCGTCAGTTGGGTAGAATCGGTAGCAATCTTAATCAGCTGACCAAGCATGTGAATATCGAAAAGCACGTTGATGCCGAGGTGCTTAATGAGATTAAGGCGATTAGGAAACAGTTGCATGTGCTGATAGAGACGAGTATCGAATACTCAAAAGTAGCCGCGAGGGATGGTGATGATTGTTAAGTTCTCTAAGCATGGTAAAGGCAAAGCGAGTGGCGTTTTAGACTACCTTCTTAAAGAGAAAGGGAGTAAGGGTACTTTGGTACCTAGAACGCATGCAAAAGTGCTGTACGGCGATCCTGTGCTCACTGAGCACTTAATTAACACGACCTCTCACAAGACTAAGTATAAGTCAGGGTACTTATCTTTTAGTGAACGTGCGGATGAGATTAGTGAAGCCGATAAAAAGCGCATTATGCAGGAGTTTGAAGCGGTCATATTCTGCGGGTTAGAGAATGATCAGTACGATATTCTATGGGTTGAGCATGCGGATAAAGACATTGATGACGCTCATCCTGTCGGACGACTGGAGCTGAACTTTGTGATTCCCTGTCAGGAACTGCGATCAGGTAAGGCTTTTCAGCCGTACTATGAGCCAGCAGATCAAAAAAGGGTGAACGCTTGGAAAAATATTATCAATTCAGAAGTCAAAACCATTAAGGGTGAGCCGTTAAGTGACCCTAATGACCCTAAACGCAAACGTCTAGTTAACCCATATAGCAGTAATGCGCCGCGTCCGTCGCCTTTTGATGCAAAGGCGTATACGAAAAAAGATGCAGATAAGGACGAGGAGACTATCGCCAATCCTCCTAACCGTAAACTATTAGAGGAAGCGATTAAACGTCGTCTGTTACTGGATTGGCAAAATGGTATCGCTATGAATCGTCGAAGAGTGCTAAGTCGGCTAGAACAGTGGGGCTTGAAGATTAATCGAGGTAATAGCGAGAAGACGTTATCGGTGACAAGCGATAAGCTAACCGATAAGAACGGCAAGCCAATGGGTGTTAGGCTCAAAGGCGGTATGTTTGAAAAAGGATTTGATGGTTACAAGTTTGAACCAGATGCGAAAGAAGAAGATCATTCTGCGTATGACCGTACAGCTAGCAGAAACGAGCGCATGCAGTCAGATAAGGAGCACTTAGCCACTGGGATAGAAATAAAAGAGGCTTATCATCAGGAGAGATACCAGAATTTAGCTACGCCTGAGCCGTTAGTGGCAGATAAAGCTGTTCAACAGGAGCTAGAATCAGCTAAACCAGCTCCTACAGAAACTTATAGGCCGAGTTTTAGGCCAAGGTTTTGATGAATAACAATATATTATATTGTATGCTGCTATTTACACTTTCTAGTATTCAACAAAAATAAATAGTACAAGGATATACAAATAATGATTTATACAGAGGAACAGGCGTTAAAGGATTTAAAAAACTTTTCAACAACAGCTTCCAAAGAGTTTGCTATAACTATTAATAAGCTCAATCAACGTAATTATGTCACACATCTTGATGGCGCAGATTTCGATATAAGAATTGCAGAGTACTGGAGTAAGGACTGTAGCGATTATATGAGAGAATGTGGATACAATGGTGGAGAGCTATGGGCTTTCCCAAAATATTATGGAGAGAGCACTCCTGGAGGGAAATACGACGATCAGTCAGAATTTCTTTATATTTTGTTTGACTCAGAATTATATGGAGGTGATAAGGCAGAGAGTATGAAAGAAGCTGAAAAGGAGCTCGATTCTGAATTTGATGACTGGTTGAAAAGACAATCAAATAGTTAGGGCGTGTTGAACATTCACAAATAGTCTCTGTCAGTGCCATGGTTGAAGGTTCAACACGCCCTAGTGACTAGTGACTGTGCCCGATATGGTTATTCGCAGAGCTTTGCTGCTCTGATATGTCGCAGACCAATGCATCGCTATGGGCGCTGGTCTGCGGGTGTGACAAGCTTTCAACCTGAATGGTGGCGTGATGAATACCAAGCGCAAGCAACCCTTGCTCAAGATTGGCAATCAATACGCTGGCATCCGAGATTCTCATATCCCCATCGACCATCACATGGCAAGATAGCGCATTTAGCCCGCTGGTGATGCTCCAAATATGCAGGTCGTGGACTTGTTTTACTTGTGGATGGGCAAGCAGCTTGTCTTCCACATCTACCAGCGATATGCCTTCTGGCGTGCCCTCCATCAAGACATGTACCGAATCACGTACAACGCGGTAACCACTTACTAAGATAAGTACCGCGACGATCACCGACGCTGCGGCATCGGCCCAAACCCAGCCAAACCCCATCATCAGTAAAGCGGCGATGATCGCGGCGACAGAGCCCATCAAATCACTTAATACATGCAAGTAAGCGCTTTGCATATTGAGGTTGACAGGCTCTTTGGAATCATTGCTTTTATTTGCTTTTTCTTTATTTACTTTGTCTGCATTTGCTCCATGGCTGTGGGTGTGTCCATCGCTGCCGCTACTACCACGATGCATCAGCCAAGCGACCAAGATATTAACCAGCATACCGATGGTGGCGACGATTAGCATACCTTGGGTAGCAATCTCAGGCGGTGAGTTAAGGCGTTTGATCGCTTCATAAAAAATCATCAAGGCGATAATTACTAGCGTCGCACCATTGACGGTGGCCACGATAATCTCAAAGCGTTTATAGCCAAAGGTCTTTTGATGGGTGGCGGCTTTTTCGCCGATTTTAAATGCCATCAACGTCGCACCAAGGGCGATGGCGTCGCTGAGCATGTGTCCTGCATCAGAGAGTAACGCCAAGCTGCCTGTCAGTAAGCCACCAATCGCCTCGATAAACATATAGCCTGTGATGATCACAAAGCTAATCAGTAACGTACGCTGATAGCCTTTGGTATCTCTTGGTGCGGTGTTTTGCTCTAGGTGAGTGTCATGATCATGAGCGTCTTGATTGCCAGCAGTATAGTTACTATCGTTGTTTTTATAGACATCAATAGGCTCACTTGGAGGCAAATGCTTATTTTGCTTATGACTGGCATCTTCTTGACTCATAACGTTACTCAAATTTATTAAGACTTATGGTAAATAACTTCAAGGATTAATGATAAATCTAACATAGTCGAGTATTAGAAGCTGTAACGACGAGGTAAAAATGCAGCCAGTAAGCTATAGTCGATTCACTGCAAAAATGACATCGTGCTACTGGTATAAATTTTCCTTGCATGCTGTTATTACAGAGGCTGCGCAACATTCATTCCAGTAGCACTCTTCAATTTATCACCATGTTATTTTGAACTGACTGGGGCGTGTTGAACATTCATAATTTGAGCCAGATATAAGCACAAGCAAGAGCGACCGTATTTTCATAACTCTGCTTGAGCTTATCAAACCTGGTGGCAACCGCCCTATACTGCTTTAGCTTAGCGAAAGCATTTTCTACTAGATGCCTGGCTTTATACAAGTCCCAGTCCATATGGTCGTTAGAATACTGAGTGTTTCGTTTTCGAGGGATGTTATCCTGCGTCCCCGCTTGTTCAATATGGGCTCGTAGCGCATCAGAATCATAGCCTTTATCGGCACATAAAACCTCTGTATTA
>NZ_JBQSXG010000110.1:0-10567 GCF_052378005.1 Psychrobacter sp. AOP31-B2-9 | reverse complement strand
AGATATAGTCAGCGAATTACTAAATCGCTACAGCGTTAGCCTTCTTAGATGTACTACTTGTACAATCTGCAGTTGGTTGCCTTGTATCGATTTTAAAGTTCTTTGATTATAGTAGGTCGGTTGAGATTGCTGATTGCCATTTTCAGTCTTGAAAATAGAAAAGACCGCTCGAAAGCGATCTTTTTTATTTAAGCTAAATGTTTGCTTATTAAGTTAAAGCAATTCGGCGCTAGCATTAGTTTTGTGATTTACGCTTCATTTGCTCAAAAAATTCATCATTGGTCTTCGCTTCTTTTAAGCGATCCAACAAGAACTCAGTTGCTTGTACGCCATCCATCGGCTGTAGTAATTTACGTAAAATCCAAACTTTGCGCAGTTTATCTTCATCAAGCAGGCGCTCTTCACGACGAGTACCAGATTTTTTGATATTAATCGCAGGGAAGACACGTTTTTCAGCCAAATCACGCTCAAGCGTAATCTCTTGGTTACCTGTACCTTTGAACTCTTCAAAGATAACGCTATCCATCTTACTGCCAGTATCGATAAGAGCACTGGCAATAATTGTTAAGCTGCCACCTTCTTCGACATTACGTGCAGCACCAAAGAAGCGTTTTGGACGTTCTAATGCATTGGCATCTAAACCACCAGTCAACACTTTTCCTGATGAAGGGATGACTGTGTTATAGGCACGGGCCAGACGAGTGATAGAGTCAAGTAAGATAACCACATCCTGTTTATGCTCGACCAAACGCTTGGCTTTTTCGATGACCATTTCAGCCACTTGTACGTGACGTTGTGGTGGCTCATCAAACGTAGAGGCAACGACTTCGCCGCGTACCGTACGTACCATCTCGGTAACTTCCTCTGGACGCTCATCGATTAATAGTACGATGAGGTAACACTCAGGGTTGTTACGAGTAATCGACTGCGCGATGGTTTGTAGCAGCATCGTTTTACCGGCTTTTGGTGGTGCAACGATAATAGAACGCTGACCTTTACCAATGGGTGCGATAAGGTCAATAATACGACCAGTCAAGTCTTCGGTCGTGCCATTACCAATCTCAAGCTTGAGCTGTTCAGTTGGGAACAGTGGTGTTAAATTCTCAAAGATAAGCTTATGACGTGAGCGATCTGGGGTATCAAAGTTGATTTCACCAACTTTTAATAGCGCAAAATAACGCTCGGAATCTTTTGGTGGTCGAATGGTACCGGCAATACTATCACCAGTTTTCAGACTAAAGCGGCGAATTTGGCTAGGACTGACATAGATGTCATCAGGGCCGGCTAAATATGAGCCTTCTGATGAGCGCAAAAAGCCAAAACCATCCGGAAGAACCTCAAGTACGCCGTCACCATAAATGGCTTCACCGTTACGTGCATGGGTTTTTAAGATAGCAAAGATAATGTCTTGTTTACGGCTACGTGCCATATTATCAAGACCCATTTCTTTAGCAATAGCCAGTAGCTCAGAGATTGATTTTTTCTTTAATTCAGTAAGATTCATAGATAGGTCATTAGCAATTGATCAGATGAGAGATGCCATTAGCAGCACAAGTCACGACATTGATTAAAACAACGACAGTATGGCGATAGAGGGTGTGCACACAGAGTTAGAGTTTATGTAGTTTAGGTATAGCATGTTAGCTTATGTACGCGTTGCAATAATAGAATGCATGGTAATAAGAAATAAAGATAAAGAAGACTACATAAGAGTCTGCGTCAAAAACTCAATATCAGTAATTGTGTTTAGTCATTCCGTTTAGTAATGGTGTTTATAACGACGATTGTGTTTTTGTTGATAAACACGAGGAGAATAGCGATAAGACACATAGGAAAACAATTAGTTTTCTGTTGTCAGCAGACTATACGGTCTTCACAATGCCATTGTCAATAAATTTTGCTAAAAAAGTCATATTATTGAGTTTTTTGCATAAAAAATAAGCAAAAAACCATTATCTAACTTAGATAATGGCATTTTAGTCTGCATTTATAACTTTGCTAAAAACTTCGCATAAGGCTAGGGCGTGTCCTCAATTCAATCGATAGCCAACTAAATGGGTTAAAAATGGCTAAATCTTGCCAAACGGCGTCAAATAGCTGACTAATATCTCGATATTATCTGCGCTATTTTCCTTGTTTGACTGCAATTTATCTTATTTTTATCACCATTTTTAAAATGAGGACACACCCTAGTTTATTCAAAGGTTTTTGATTTATAGATGCTTGTCTAGCACTTTGGCCAGTTCAGCTTTTGGCTGTAGTCCCATTACAGAATCAACTTTTTCGCCACCTTTAAAGACAAATAGCGTTGGAATATTGCGAATACCAAAACGGCTAGCTGCTTGTGGGTTGTTGTCCACGTCTACTTTGACGATTTTAACTTTACCTTGGTATTCAGTTGCCAGCTCTTCTAAAATAGGAGCAATAGCTTTACAAGGACCACACCATGGCGCCCAAAAGTCTACCAATACAGGTACGTCTGATTGTAGAACGTCTTGATCAAAGTCTGTGTCGGTAGTATGTAAAATAAGGTCTGACATAATTTTATCTCTCTTGTTTTATAACTTCTATCACCACTCATCAACATATATATTGGTTTAATAATAAATCGCTTGGTGGTCAAAGAATTGTTTAGAATGGGTGGAAATGTGCCATTATATTAACATGTTTGCCCTAATTTGACAGATACAGGCTGGTTAAATTGTTTAACAACTAGTATTAGCACAATAAATCGACACATAGCGATATAAATTATGAGTTGTAAATCAGCTGCTGCAATCCCCCTTACTTTTGGGTCAAAATTAGTTGTTTTATACAATATAATATAACCACTGTTTTTACTTCCAAGCCCTTAATATAAGTAGTCTATTTTTATGCTTTTTACCGATGAAGAAGTTGATGCCCTTAATACTGAGGAGCAAGCCTATCCGCTTGAGTTTTTTCAAGCATTTGCACAAGAAGTCACTGTCTATGAAGACGATGATATTTGGGTGGTTGATAAGCCTGCAGGACTATTAAGTGTTGATGGAAAAACGCTAAAGGTGAGTTTGCTAGCAAGGCTTGAGCGTGCTAATCCTGCGGTTAAGTTGATTCATCGCCTTGATATGGATACTTCAGGATTGCTAATTTTTGCAAAAAACGCCGCTGCACAGACCCATATTAGTAAGCAGTTTATAGAACGTCTACCACAAAAAAAGTATCAAGCACGTGTCTTTGGGCAGTGGGAGAGTGTGGGCGTCACTGGTAAGATATCAGTGCCAGTACGCTACGAGCCAGAGACGAAACCACGCCATATTGTCGATCATGATTGGCCAAAGCATGCGTTGACTTTGTATGAAGTAATGGCTCATGAAGAATGCAATGGTCAGATGGTCACGCGAGTGATGTTAAAGCCAGTTACTGGTCGCAGTCATCAATTGCGTGTCCATATGGTTCATGTCGGTCATGTAATGATTGGCGATCCTATCTACGCTGAGGGTGCTGCGCTAGAGATAGCACCAAGGCTGAACCTGCACGCGCAGCACTTACGCCTAAAGCATCCAGTACTGGGTGCATGGATGGATTGGGAGAGCCCAAGTCCATTTTGAGCCCTCTGATGTTGCTTAAATTGAACGTTTTTCGATAAAGTCAGTGACTTGTGTGCTTAATATTTGCCATAACTTTTCTTGTGCACTTTTGCTGCCCCAAGCATTGTGCGGACTAAATATCACTCGTGGGTGATTGGCAAGGGTTAATAAAGGATCGTCGGCTGCGATAGGCTCTTGTTCAAACACATCGCTGGCATAGCCCTTTATTTGCTTGTTGTTCACCGCATTGGTGAGGGCTTCGCTATCGACGACCCCACCGCGCGCGACGTTGACGATGAAGGGTTGCTTAGCCATTTTTGCTAAAGTATCTGCATTAATGAGGTGCTGCGTTTGTGGGTTTAGTGGACAATGTAAGCTGATCACATCGGCACGTGCTAATACATCGTCAAACGCTGTGTAATCATCATTACGTGGCTCACGTCCTTGATGCTCTGCCCACAATACCGTCATACCAAATGCACGTGCAATTTCGGTAACGCGTTTACCGATGGTACCAAGTCCGATAATACCCAGTGTCTTATCTTCTAAATCTATCAGTGGGATATCCAATAGGCAAAAATCCCCTTTTGCTTGCCACGTACCGTCAGAGACTTTTTGATGGTAATGAATACCTGCGCGCATGCCGTTTAGCATCAACATAAAAGTATGCTCAGGTACGCTTTTGACGGCATAGCCTGCGACATTATAGAGAGTGACATCGTGTGTGTTGCAAGCCTCTTGATCAACATTGTTCATGCCAGTGGCGGTGAGCTGAATAAGCTTAAGATTGGGCAGTTTGCTTATCACCGCAGCATTGACCTGTACTTTATTAGTGATAATAATATCAGCGTCTTTACAGCGTTCTATGATAATCGCATCATCTTGTGGCGTTTCATCATACGTGATGTAGTCGCTTATACCTGTTGGAGCGAGTAACTCAACGCCATCAGAAAAAGTGCCTTTATCTAAAAAAACCGCTTGCATGGTTGCTCCTTGTTAAATGATCGTTTTAAGCTCGATGGCTATTTTTAAAAGGTTGATTTAAATTTTTATTGATTATCAACTTAATGTATCACGTTGTGGGATTGTTTTTCATAGTGAGTCGTGATTTTATGATTTTGCATTTCTCCGTTATGCTTGTCTCTGTGATGCCTAGTATTGACAAAATCCTGCATGAATCTGCTCTTGAAAAGTTAACTTAACGCACTCATCTACCCGCTAACGTTATATAATGGTGAAGTCAAACTGTTGGCTTGGTTTTTGTTAAGACACTTAATACGACATTTAGCTTATGTTTCTTTAGTTTTTTGCTGCTTGGCCAATTCTCGTTGCTAGCGTTTTTCACTATTTCTTTAATTTCTTACTATCTGGGTACAAAAGACATCGCCTTATGACTATCTCTATCGCTTCATTGCACAGTACTGAATTCGCCGTTGGTCAACGTTATTTATCTGATACGGAGTCTGAGCTTGGCTTGGGTGTGGTTATCGATGTTGACGACCGATGTGTGCATATTTTATTCCCGCAAAGCGAAGAGATGCGCGTCTATGCCAAAAATTCTGCACCATTATCACGTGTGGTGTTCAAAGTCGGTGATAGTATCTATGACCAAGATGGCAAAAGTTATACGGTGAATGCTGTCGATGAAGTAATGGGTGTGCTCAAGTACGGTGTCGATGAACACGAACGCGGTATCATGGAGACTCGTCTAGCAGCCAATATTACTTTGGCGAAGCCACTTGAGCGTCTACTGGCTGGTCGAATTGAGCGCGGTGATTGGTATGAGCTGCGTCAAGATATTTTGCGTATGCAATCAGCGCTGGCAGGTCATCCACTCAAAGGTTTGATGGGTGCGCGTGTCGATATCATTGAGCATCAGCTATATATTGCGCATGAAGTTGGCAAACGTATCGCACCGCGTGTATTACTCGCTGATGAGGTCGGACTTGGTAAAACTATTGAAGCGGGTATGATTATTCATCAGCAACTGCTTACAGGTAAGGCCGAGCGTGTATTAATTCTTGTGCCAGACAGTCTACAATACCAATGGATGGTTGAGCTGCGCCGTCGCTTTAATCTAAACTTTTCTTTATTTGATTTGGTACGTACTTCGGCAATTAAAGAGCACGATCCAGAACAAAATGTGTTTGGTACTGAACAATGTATCATCGCTGGTATGGATCTATTGCTGGATCATCCTGATTTATACGACCAAGCGATGGATGCAGGGTTTGATTTATTGGTCGTCGATGAGGCGCATCATTTGCATTGGGACGAGGCGCAAGGTGGCAATGATAAATATGACTTAGTTGCAGATTTTGCTGAAGAAACAGCAGGGGTTATGTTATTGACAGCCACACCTGAACAGCTTGGCGCACAGAGCCATTTTGCTCGTCTGCGTCTCTTGGATCCAGATCGTTTCGATGATTTAGATGAGTTTATCGATGGTCAAGATGCCTTTGCTGAAACGGCAGCAGTCGCTAGTGTATTAATAGACGATAAGCCATTGAGTGAAGGGCAAATCGCTGCTTTGAGTGGTTTGCTTACTATCGATATTGATGAATTAGCAGCGATTAATGATGATGAAAAACTACGTAACTATGCGCTCAATGAGTTATTAGATCGCCATGGTACAGGTCGTATCCTGTTCCGTAATACTCGTGATAGTGTCAAAGGGTTTTATGGTCGTAGTAGCCAGCCTTATCCTCTACCACTACCTGAATCATGGAAAGACAGCTACCAAACTCAAGGTAAGTTGCGTGAGCAGCTATGGGGCGAAGAAAATCAACCAGATGGTGGCTGGTTAGAAGACGATCCACGCGTTTCTTGGTTGGTAGAGATTCTACGAGGTGAGCTAAAACATCAAAAAGTGTTGTTAATCGCTCGTAGCGGTGCAACGGTAGAGAGTTTAGAAGCGGTATTGCGTCTGCATGCAGGTATCAAGACGGCTATCTTTACTGAGCAAATGACACTGCTTGAACGTGACCAAGCAGCAGCATTTTTCGCCGATAGTGAAGGTGCACAGATTCTATTGTGTTCGGAGATTGGTTCAGAAGGTCGTAACTTCCAGTTTGCCAGCCAGTTGATATTATGGGATCTACCTGCCAATCCAGACACATTAGAGCAGCGTATCGGTCGCTTAGACCGTATCGGTCAGACCCAGCAAATCATGTTGCATGTTCCTTATGTACAAGGCACAGCGCAAGAGCGTCTGTATAATTGGTATAACGATGCGCTGAATATGTTCAATCAGATATCACCAACCGCTCAGAGCGTACAAGAGCAGTATATCCAAGAGCTAAAGCCAATGCTTGAGGGTGCGGATACTGCCGAAAACAACGTGATCTTACAAGACATCATTGAAGAGGCACAAAAAACACGTTTGGGACTAGAATCCCAGCTACAAGCAGGTCGCGATCGTCTGCTTGAGTATAACTCATGCCGTCCGCGTGTCGCTGGTCGTATCGCGGATGCTATGCGTGACTTTGATAGTAATAACTTGCTGCCGCACTTTATTGAGCGTTTCTTTGCGTCTGCCAATATCGATCATAGTATTCAGCGTGACGGTTCGTGGGTCATCGCACCTATCGACAGTACTGAGATCAGTGACTATATCGATGGTTTACCACTTGGTGATGAAGACGGTATGACACTGACCTTTGAGCGAGAGCAAGCGCTCCAACGTGAAGATATTGATTTTATTACTCATGAGCATCCATTGATGCGTGCTATTTATGATTTGGCGAGTACCAGCACTTTTGGTAATACGACAGTTGCTATGCTCAAAAGTGCTGCTGTTCCACAAGGTATGGTGCTGCTAGAGGTGAACTTCCGTGTTGAAGCAATTGCGCCCAAAATGCTGAATCTACCAGCGACTTTGACCACGCAAAATATTCGTGTGTTTATTAGCGAGCAGGGCAGTGATTTGTCTGCTCGTATCAGTGCCGATATGATCATGCCGCATATTGAGCGTTTGGACAAAAACCGTGCACGCCAAGTGATTAAAGTACGCAGTGATGTAATTGAGCAGCGCTACTATGAGGCTGAAGATATTGCTCGTCAGCAAATAGCTGAGATTGGTGAGCAAGCCACTGCACGTTTTAGTCAGCAATGGTCACGCGAAATCAAGCGTTTGAAACATCTGCAAACGATCAATCCTAACGTACGTGATGAAGAGATTGAGCACTTAGAGCAGCTTAAAGCCCAAGGCGAGCAAGCGCTTGGTAACTTGTCACTGGTACCAGATTCTATTCGTGTGCTCGTGGCGGTTAAGCCATAAGTTTATAATAAAAATAAAGAGCGAGGTAGCAGCGGCTATTTCGTTCTTTATAGATATATCGACTTTATTTGACCATTTTGCACCGTTTTGCTTAGACAAAAATATGATACTTGCCAGTATACAGTCAGCTGCTAGCTAAAATCATTGATATTGGGTAAGATGTTTACCTTTTTCTATTTATAATAAATACTTAGTGATAGCGCTGCTATGGCTGTATTATTGTTCTAATATCTCTCTTGTTTACGTTTAGCAAGTGATTTCATATTATTTTAAATTCAAATGTAAATACAAAGGATCTGTCGATATAGTCTATTGATATCGTGAGGTGCTGTGTATTTTTGATGAAAATAAGGAAATATATTGTCATGCCCGATTATTCGCAACTGATTGATGAGTTGTTGGCTACTGTTGCACTTATTGAAGTGACCCCTGATGTGTTTGAGGGTAAGAGCCATGACTATGTTGGTAGTCGTATTTTCGGTGGGCAAGTGCTCGCACAAGCGATTATGGCTGCGGCGCATACACTAGATAAGGACAAGCCTTGCCACTCGCTGCATGGGTATTTTTTGCGTGGTGGTGATATCAACCAGCCAGTAATTTATCAAGTGCGCCGCCTGCGTGACGGTCGTAGCTTGTCAGCGCGTGAAGTGACGGCGATTCAATACAAAGAAGTGCGCGGTAAGCCACCTATTGAGCAAGTAATATTTTCGATGATTGCCTCGTTTTCACCAATGGAGGAGGGGCTGGATTATCAAGAAGATATGCCCGTCTATCCACCGCCTGAAGATTTGCTCGCTGAGCAAGAACTAAAAGAAGAGCATATTGGCAAAGTACCGACTGCCCTGAAATCACGATTTATGCGTCGTCGTCATGTCGAGATTAAGCCAGTCAAGCCGCGTGACCCTATCAACCCAGAGCCTATGAAACCGAAGCAGGCGAACTGGTTACGTATCCGCGAGTTGGGCAATCAACCAGTGGCGATTCAGCAAGCGCTATTGGCATTTTCGTCTGATTTTTATTTGGTAGGTACGGGGCTGATGTCACATGGCATTAGCTTTATGACCAGTGGTCTGCAAGCGGCCAGTATCGACCACTCGATGCATTTCCATCGTAATTTTGATCTCAATAATTGGATGTTGTACGATATGTGGAGTGATACGACCTCTAACTCTAAGGGGCTCAACCACGGACAGTTTTGGCAAGACGGTAAGCTGATTGCCACTGTACAACAAGAAGGACTGATGCGCTTGCGTGTGCCGAAGTCTTAGATGGCTAGAGCTTGATTCTCAAGAAAAAAAGCGACTCATTATCATGATGAGTCGCTTTTTTTATGCCAATTTTTTACTCTAAGATCTTAATCATGGCTCGTGGCAAACCAAGCGTTGCTTGAGCATCGTCAGCGTTTAACCAATTGATATTAATATCAGCCGCTTGCAGTGATTTGGTTATGTCGGCTGCTTGCTTCGTATTGATAGTCACTGACTGCGGCGTTAAGTACCAGTGAAAATGCGTCAGCGAATGTTTAATAGGCGCATCATCGAGCAATGTATGGCTAACTGATTTTGCCACCAGTTTGTTTTTTATGAGCCACTCATTAATGATTTGCTCAGCGGTGGTAAATTCTGCTTCATATACTTTTTCATTACTACGTACATCATTTGCTACGTTTGATAACTTATCATCGCTAGAGTCTGTCTTTTTATCAGCCGTCTTACTACTTGCTTTTTTACCCTCGACTTTCTGTACGAACTGCAGTGGCAAGCTCCACAATCCACCCCAAATGCCGTTATCAGGGCGCTGCAGCCATAAAATGTCGTCATCGGCATTTTTAATGAGTAACGCATGACTAAACTTACTGGGTTTGGGCTGTTTCTTTGCTTTGACAGGATAGTCGGTCTCGCGCCCTTGTGCATGCGCTAGGCAGTCTTCTTTGAGTGGACATAACAGGCAGGCAGGTTTGCTACGGGTGCATAATGTCGCGCCCATATCCATCATCGCTTGCGCGAATAATCCTGAGTTTGCTGTCGGCGTCAAACGCTCTGCCAGTGCCCATAGCTCTTTAGTGGTGGCAGACTTGGTAATATCTCCATCAATCGCTGCCCAACGCGTGATGACTCGTTTGACATTGCCATCACAGATGACGCCATAATGGTGCAAGCCCATGGCCATAATCGCACCAGCTGTTGACGGTCCTACACCAGAGATCGCCTCCCATCCTGCGAGCGTTTGCGGAAACTCGCCTGTCTCATCGATTACCTCTACCAATTGCTTGGCACCTTTATGCAAATTACGCGCACGTGCATAGTAGCCCAGCCCCGCCCAATGCTCGGCGACCAAATCCCAGTCTGCTGCTGCCAAATCATGCACGGTCGGAAACGATGCCATAAATCGCGCAAAGTAGGGCAGCACTGTCGTCACTTGTGTTTGCTGAAGCATGACTTCGGATAACCAAACGATATAAGGATTTGGCGTATCGGTTTGATGCTGTTGCCAGGGTAAGTCATGGCGACCGTTTTCGGCAAACCAGTTTAGGAGGCGTGGAGCGAAGGCGTTTAGAGATTTGGGGGAGTGATTGAAGGTAGTGTCAGAAGCTTTAGAGTTAGCAGTTGGCTGGGTCATAGGCTCTTATATTTAGTCTTTTAAAGGTGACCAATTATACCTGATATACGTATTTGCTACGACCCAACTTTGACGTGATGTTATTGAACAACATAATAAAAAT
>NZ_JBQSXG010000109.1:0-10626 GCF_052378005.1 Psychrobacter sp. AOP31-B2-9 | reverse complement strand
AAATTTTTAGTACAGATAATCTCTTGCCTGCGCCATCGTCGTAAATGTTTTTATCATTACCGCATTAGATACAGAGTGACTTTGCTCATTAGGCAGCTGTATCACTTTACGCAACCAAGTGTACTGACGTTTTGCCAACTGTCTTGTAGCATATAATGCCTTATTTTGCATTTGCTGACAAGCAAGCGCCTCGAACTCATCATCAGACATCGTAGATTGTACCTGACTTTGCATATTGTTATTTTGTGTTTCTGACTCACGACCTGACGCTTGAACCAATTCAAAAGCATCATAGAATTGTGCCTTATCTAAATGTGGTAACTCAAATACTGGGTGTTTTATATGTACTAGATACTCCAATACTTGCCGATAGCCTACACAGCGCATCGCCGCTAAATTGGGGGTTAATGTATATTGCTCAAGCAAACCGATCACTTCCGCTAATAATCCCTCATCCCACATTATATCCAAACGCTGCGCGATACGTTTATGCAACCATGGGCGGTCAGGTATCACTGCCAGCGCATGCCACTGCTGATTTGGATTGTGTGCCAATGCTTGTTTAGGCTGACGTTGCCAGTCACTAAGTGGCGTGTTTGTTTGCAGATACACTTCAACCGCTCGAGTAATACGCTGAGTATCGGTTGCATTCAGGCGCTCATGGCTTATGGGATCTATTTGACCGAGGTAATCATACAACGCTTCGATACCTTCATCCTGTCGCCACTGCTCCACCCGCGCGCGCGCACTAGCATCACTGTCAGGTACCGGAGACAATCCATCCAGTAGTGCCATGTAATACATCATAGTACCGCCCACTAGCAATGGAATCTTACCCTTTTGGTGACACTTATCAATAAGACGGGCAATATCACTAACGAACTCGGCAACACTATAACTTTGTATCGGGTCAATGATATCAACCAAGTGATGTGGGTAGCGTGCCAGCTCATCAGCTGACGGTTTGGCTGTGCCGATGTTCATATCACGATATATCAGCGCTGAATCTACCGAAATCAGCTCGTAGCGCCCTGTATCGTATAGCTCATAGGCTAGTGCGGTTTTGCCACTTGCGGTTGGTGCCATCAAACACACCACGCTATTATCTGTTAGCTGTTGAGATAAACCCTCAGACGACTGTCCCATAGGATTGCCTTTAATCATTATTTATAGTGAGTAGTTAGGAGCTAGCATCAAACCTAATTGATTATTTCTTCAGGAATAAATATAGTTGAGCTCAAATAATCTCGATACAAGCAAACCGAGTGCAAGCGATACATTAGCATGGTTAGCGAGGATAATGATGTAGCTGATTGATATGAATTTGACTATAGAAGCATCAGTGCTGCCAAATGATGAGTACTAATAGCTTTAATCGAATGCTTATTGAGCAACGTTTCAATATCTGTCATAAACAGCATCAAGTCTTGCGCGGACATCTGCTGACTTATAGTCACAAGTTGTTGATTAACATCTTTTGCAGTATTGGCTTGCTTAGCTTCCTGCAATATATTACCACTCAGTATCTTTGCTTCAAACAGTTGACTTAACTTTGATTGCCAGTCCTGCTCTCCAATAAGAAAACACTGTCCTTGATGAAAAAATAACAACCAAGGTAATGATGTGTCCTCAACGCATTTAGCAAAACTAGTATCAGTATCAGTATCAGTATCAAGTGCTAACGTATCCAAGTCACTAATGACCTCTAAGCAAGTTGGTAAAGCTGCTGTTGCCGCCAATATATTGTTTGAGATATTAGCATACTGACCTGTAGACTCACTACCATTTAACGCTGACTCTACTAGATATTGAGGTTGCGACATTGCCTGACGGCCTGGGTGCTCATATGGCTGTTTAGCAGTATTCACCTGCCTGTTTCGGTTCGGAGATACAGCACTTTCGTAAGATTGTGTGGTAGGTACAACACCTATCCCTGCATCAGTTATAAACGTACTATCTTTTATTAATGGTTTGTCATGTGTGGCAGGCTGCTCTGGTACGTCAATATGCTTTAGTTTTGATTGAATCGCATGATTTAAATGCGCCATAATATTATTAAGCGAGCCAATTTTAATACGCTGCTTAGATGGATGCACATTGATATTAAGCCATTGCGTTGGCAAATCAAAATACAAGGCATAGCCAATACTATTTAGTCCAGCACTGTGGCTAAGTTGGCGCAACTGGTTACTAATAATTGGTTCTTTAACCAAACGACCATTCACATATAACAGTTTCGGTAATGCCTCTTGTGACCCTTGATTCAGTATGGGCCATATCCAACCACGGATACTGGCGTGATGACCAAGGCCATTATCATCGTCGTGTGCCATGGTTGGTGGTAGTAAGCTAGCAAGATCTATCATTATCTGTATCGCATTGTCCATCAATGCCATACCTGTTGCTTGCTCAAGACGCGATAAAGGCAAATAACCTACTACATTGTCATGATGGTTTGAGATAGCACTTGTAGCTTGCAAAGTTGATGACGCTTCATGAGAAGATAGCGACATGCGTTTCTTGTTATCATGAAACAGTGTGAGCGCTACATCGGCACGAGCCAAGGCAACATCACGAACCATTGACTCAATATGACCAAATTCAGTGGCAATAGACTTTAAGTTACCGCGACGTGCTGGCACATTGAAGTATAAATCTTTGACAGTAATGGTCGTACCACGATTGTGAACGATGGGTATCAGTTTTGGCTCATCCGCTAGGACACCAGAGACCTGTAGCTGACGACCAACACCGCTATCATCATGACTACTGGACAATGTTAGACGAGAAACCGCTGCCGTCGCTGCCAATGCTTCACCGCGAAAACCCAATGTTGCGATACCATGAAGATTGGCCACATCAGCGACCTTACTGGTTGCGTGACGAGTAATCGCCATGACCATATCGTCGGGATGGATACCAACGCCATTGTCTACCACTTCAATCATACCCATGCCGCCTTGGGTAATGTGTATCTCGATATTGGTAGCACCAGCATCGATGGCATTTTCAAGTAGCTCTTTGACCACTGCTGCCGGACGCGTTACGACCTCACCCGCTGCTAATTGATTAATGAGCAATGGCGACAGTTTTTTAATACGTGTATTAGAATAATTATCAGACATGGATGAGCATCGTATGTTTTGGATTACAGGCGCTTTGAATTAAAAGCATTTTGAATTACAGACACTTTGGATTACAGCCATTTTTCACAACATTAAATCTTGAGCGCTGATAAATCCAAATCCAGCGCTTGACCTGCTTTTGACAGTCGTAGCTCAACCAGACGAGACTCTTTACCATGAGTATCGCCATCACCTTGAGTTATATCAATAAACAACGTCGGCTGAGGCAAATAACCATCTGCACGGCTTGCCCATTCGATAATGACCAGTGCATTTGGCTCATCCAAATACTCATCAAATCCTATAAAAGACAGCTCTTCTGGATCTTGAAGACGATATAAGTCTGCATGATAGACTGGCTTAATCTTGCCATCGCCTTGTTCAATATTATAAGGCTCAACCAACGTATAGGTCGGGCTCTTTACTGCACCTGTATGACCAAGCGCTTGCAGCCAATAGCGAGTCAACGTGGTCTTACCTGCACCCAAGTCTCCTGCCAGCCACACACTACCCGTCAATGGTAAGTCAGCCAACTGCTGCGCCAATGCCTGAGTGTCTTGCTCAGAGTTCAGTATCAATGTTTGCGAGTGTTTACTGTCTTTTATCAATTTATCAGTCTGCATCAGTCTGAACCTGCCTGTGTTGGTTCTGTCTGAACCTGCATCGTCACGGATGGATTCATAAAACGCTCGCCGCGAATCAGTTTGGCATACAGCTCAGGGTCATGCCATTCTTTGGAAACTTGGTCGCTGAACGCAAACTCTTCCAAAACCAATTTACCCATTTGCTCATTGGCTACATCATCAGCGAAACACTGCGCATAGCCTGTCGCTGTCTCGTGTGCAATAACTGAGTACACACTGACATCCGACTCACCGTTTTGCATTTGAGTCTGGCGCAGAATCTCTTGCGCCCAAAAGAATATCACTCGTGAAAACTGCTCTGCCGATGGTGACACTGGCAGGCTTATCCAGCGCGCACTGAACTTTTTACAAGCATCGATATATTCAGGATCGTCTTTATTCCAAAAACAAATAGCATGATCGAAGCTGTCAATGATGTCTTTAATCGAAGACTTTAATAGACCAAAATCATAGACCATCTGACCATGATCTAAACGTTTGGCCTCTAAAATCAGCTCAATCTGATAACTGTGACCATGGATAGAATGCTTGCAACGTTCAGAACTACAGTTGCGAACGATATGGGCATTTTCAAATTTAAAGAGTTTACGAATACGCATAATAATATTGACCAAAGCTGTAAGCAGCATTGTGCTAAATGTTTATAAATAAAGGTTTGCCGTATCTATTCGTCGGCGTGTTGCCCATTATAGCAAATCACTATGTATCCGTAAGTAAGCACTTATGAATACTCATATTTATTATACGAATTGACATGACTCATTTGGGATTAACAAAGGCATTAATTGAATCGTAGGTGAATTGTGCGCGTGCTATCTATTAATACCTCTTAAGCCTATACTCATGACAGTACGCGATATCCGCGTCATCTGTACCAATATATTCCTTGAGGTCTGCTTATTTTGACTTTATGGATATTGCAGCTTATTTCAAGAGGAAAGAACCATGAGCAAAGGTCAAGACAGTAAAAAGAATGTCAAAAAGAAACCGCTTCTGACTGCAAAAGAAAAGAAAGCGGCAAAACAAGCTAAGAAAGAAGACAATAGCAGCATCTTAGGTAAGCATTAATAATAATTGCATTAATAGTAAGTGCATCAATATGCCAATCAAGCTTCACCGTTTGATTGGCATTTTTTTGGCTTTCGTTTGAATTGAGAATATGCCCTAGCCACTGCGCGGTGCAAACATAATAATCGCCATTCCTATCAGTGCAACTATCGAACCTATAACATCCCACGTGGTTGGTCGTATACCATTCACTGTCCACAACCATAAAATTGCCATGACCACATATACCCCACCGTAAGCAGCATAGACTCTGCCTACAGCCGTCGGATGCAATGTCAGCAACCATACGAAAGCTGTCAAACTCAGTACAGCAGGTATCAGAAGCCAGATTGATCTACCTTCTCGCAGCCAAAGATAAGGCAGGTAGCAACCGATAATTTCTGCTAATGCGGTAAGCGCAAACAGCCCAACGGTCTTTAATTCTGTCAAAACTTACTACTCCTCACCCACTACTCTGCAATCGTGATAAATCCAGTCAAATATTTTACAGCATTACCAGAGACCAGCACCCTATCCTTTACAACTGTGCAATCGAGCACCCCACCGCGACTGAATACTCTATAAGCTTTATATCCACCTGCGTACTTTAGCTATATAATCCTGATACTCTATACCAAACTTCTGTGTCATCATTCTTTCTTCTGGTTGGATTTGAAAGCGCGTCATATAAATCATAAAAACAGGCACTAGCATAAATGGTAAAAAATGAGACAGATAAAAAGCCCAACCTAATAGAATAAGCACCAATCCTAAATACATCGGGTTTCGGGTGTATTGATAAATACCACGTGTCACTAGGTTTGTAGCTTTTTCGGGCGTATGCGGATTCACGGTGGTTTGCGCTTTTTTAAATTGAGCCACACCCATGACCCCACTACCCAATCCTATAGTACTCAAACCAATCGCCAGCGTATTTGATCCATCAAAATCGAACTGTAAATTAGGTATAATTCTAGAAGCGCCATACATAACAGCGGCTATAATAATAACTTGCGCTACAGGTGGGATTTTGAGCTCTAGAGTATTCATAATTAGGCCTTCTCTATTTTTAATAAAAATTATGATGGTGTTCCACCAAGCGTGCTGACAAGGAAAGTTAAAACGACACCTTATTCTACGTTTTCTTGTTTTATCAGACTTTCAAAGCACTCATGATATTTCTATATTTTTTAAAGCTTAATCTTGGTCATCTTCAGAAAAGTCAAAGTACAAAATATTCGACCAAACTCCCAGACCAAGACTAAAGATAGCTTGTTCTGATTCATTGGCAGACAATGCCTTCGCGGGTGTTGGACGGCGGCCAAACAGTTTTGCCAATAGTCCAATAGGTCTTGGTTGTTCGTTCATGACTTTCGCAGGTGGCAACAGTGACTGATATGCCGCCTCTATCTCAGGCTGCAAATTCTGTACTTGATTGAGAAGTGCCAGATTTTGCGCTTCTATTGGCGTCTCGCTCATAGAAAAAATCTCGCCACACTCCAAAATAAAATACTGATTTTGGTTCTCTGGCATTTTTAAGAACTCAAGCGCTTCTGTAATTGGAGCCTGAGCAGCAGGTAGCCTAATAGCTGCTAAGAATGCTTCAAGATTTTTCACCCCGCTGGCATAATCTCCAATAAGAGCAATCTTTTCAGGGTTATCCCAAATCACTGATAGACAGGCTTGCGTATTACCAGAGAGTAACACCTTAAAGACAATTGGAATATCATAGTTATATTCTGATATGCCAGTTAACACACGACTGCTATCATTTTGATTTGCTTCGGGAATAATATTGGTTGAATATAGATAACTACGGTTCGCCATAATAATCACTTCAGTTTATAATAAAATTAATCGCTATACGCTGTTTTGACTTTTTGTTTACAGCAGTAGCATCCATTCAATATGGTTTAGATACAACTATAGCAAACAAACCTCTTAGAGAGTGCTCTATCGAGGCCATACCGACACTTTACATAGGAAGTTAGCGTCATGATGCGCATTGGATTATTTTTATTGACCAACTTAGCAGTGATTGTGGTATTTAGCATTGTGTTTGGTATTTTATCGAGATTTTTTGGCCTTGGTGACGTACATACGGCAGGCGGACTTAATTATGTTAGCCTTGCCATTATGTGCGGCATCTATGGTATGGTTGGCTCGATGATATCGCTATTTTTGTCAAAGTGGATGGCTAAGAGATCAACAGGTACGGTCGTCATAGAATCCCCACGTAACGCTACTGAGAAATGGCTGGTCGATACGGTAGCCAAACAAGCACGGGCGGTAAATATCGGTATGCCTGAAGTCGGTATTTTTAACAATTCGCAGCCAAACGCCTTTGCGACTGGCTGGAATAAGAATAAAGCGCTGGTGGCAGTATCGTCTGGCCTACTACAGAATATGAATCAAGATGAAGTCGAGGCAGTATTGGCGCATGAGATTGGTCATGTGGCCAATGGCGATATGATCACGCTTGCTCTCATTCAAGGCGTGGTGAACGCTTTTGTGATGTTCTTTGCGCGAATTATCGGCAGTTTCGTTGACCGTACTGTGTTCAAAAACACCAGTGGTCGCCCAGGTATTGGTTACTTCATCACCAGTATTGTAATGGATATCCTGCTGGGGTTTTTGGCATCTGCCATCGTCATGTGGTTCTCACGCTTACGTGAGTTTCGTGCGGATCAAATGGGCGCAAAACTTGCCAGCCGCGAAAAGATGATCAGTGCGCTTAATGCGCTTCGTCCTTCTGCACAGCGCCCCGACCAAATGCCTGAGAGTATGAAAGCGTTCGCAATCTCGTCAGGACAAACGCAAGGCTTTAGTATTGCAAACCTATTCCGCTCACACCCAACGCTTGATGACCGTATTGCGGCGTTGAGAGCGTATAATCCTAGTGAGAGCTGATATTTGTGGGTTGATTACCTTTGTTTTAGAGGTTACAGGCATAATTTTAGATTAGTTTATTAGTCTATAAATTATGCCTACTACAACGTTTATCTAGCACACATGTGTATCCTACTCTTGGAATTTACTTCTTTCTCCACTCACGCGCTCCACTAATATCTGACATTACATCATTAAAATCAAAACTGGGATCTATATTGGGTGAGCATTTACCTAATTTTTGACCATAAATGTAATTAACACAGTCGCAGTCATCATCTACTTCACCACAGTTTTTACATTCAGAGTTGCAAAAATCAATCATTCTATCAATAGCATCGTATGGTTCATATTCATAAGGAAAATTACCATAACCAAAACTACCATGTATCCTACCATTAATAAAATCATCTACGTCGTTGTACGTGTTTATATCACAGTCGAAAATTTTCGCAATGGGCCTCATAACTACTCTGCAATAATCAAAGCTATATAGTTGAGACTTAAAAAACACTTTCCCATCCTCAGCAAATAGGTTATGAAAGTTCAAATCACCATATACTTTTATTAAATCAGCATATCTTTTCTGTTCTAATTCAACATGCTTAAACGAGTTGTTAACAGCATCTAGCAATTTAAACTTGTTATTTATATGAGAACATCCGTCTACATGGTATTTTTTATCAAATTTAGATATGAAATCATTTCTTCGTATGACACTTGAGTTACTGGATGACTTAGTAACTTTTTTTGCGATAAAAATCATGTAGTCTATCGCATGAGACAATATAGTATTAAAAGAAAAGGCGTGGTGAAGCAGGACTTTATTTTGATTCACTAATACAAAGAATTCTTCAGACGCTGGAATCAACACATCGTTTATGTAGGAGAGAAGATATTTTGCATCGTCTTCTTCTGATTTTCCTGTATAAAATTCCATTTACTTCCTTAGATATTAGCCGTAGGGTGCGCTCAGCGCAACGATAAAACTTGCTCAAACAACGATAGATAGTAGCAAGAACGTGATGACACCGCTAGCCCCAACAGTAGCGGCTATCCTGCCATAGCCGCTACTGTTTATATAAAATACAGATATTACTTCTCTTCCTCAGACCCAAAAAGTGATATCAAGCCATCCCCGATAATTCCTCGCCAAGAAAAGTAATCATGCCCTGCACCATACTCTTCATAACGAGTGTCATACCCTTTTGCCAATAACACATCACGCAGATGACGATTGGTTCCCAATATACCATTGCTACTACTTTCCCCACGAGCTGTTTCAAACACGCCAGCACTCAAAAACAACCGAACAGGTACTTTATCCATTCTGATAACTTCAGACGCCACAAAATGCTTATCACCTGCGGTTTGCTCCTTTGGCTTCCACCAAAAGGATCCAGACATAGAGATAACGTTGCCAAATATATCAGGATGACGTAACGCAATAGTCGTGGCAGCCAATCCGCCATAGCTCGACCCTGCAATGACCGTTCTATCCTTTGGTATCGCTACTGGCAACCGTTTATTTACTTGCGGCACCAGCTCATTGGCCAATACATCTGCAAATACAGGATTGGCAGGCAATTCACGCGCACGGGCATCACCATCAGGATTACTGATAAATACCGCCGTCACCGGTGGAATCTCACCTGCTGCGATTAAATTATCTAATATCGTTGGCAATCCAACCGCATCGATATAGGCTTCCGCATCAAAGATATACAACAACACCGCATCGTCTCTATTATTTTGGCTGTCATCAATAGCAGGAGAATAGATGGTAATGTCACGGGTATTGTCTAACGTACTGCTGGTGAATTTAAAAGTAGAAAGCTCGCCTTTAGGGGTTTCTTTTTGCACATCTACCCAAGGCCTTTTTGGCGCATCTTTTAACGTAATAGTAGATTTGGTTGTGTACTTGTCGATTGCTGAATGAGGCCATGGATGATGATTATAAGGATCGGCCTGAGCCACAGCTCTTATCGCCACTCTACGTGCAAATCCAGATTCTGGTGGTTGAGGCACATTAAACGCTATCTGATAAGAAAAATGGGTATTTTTTGGCACCACAAAACTCTTATACCAAACATCAGAATTAGCTAGCTGTTGTAGCGACTCGTGATTGTTAGAAGGTGCGCCTAAAAGTTTTACGTTGTTATAATTGCCCCGCGCCAAAAATGTCATCACAGTACCAGTAGCAGTATCTTCAACGAGCGGTGTACCTAATACCTCTACATCCGCCCAAAAACTATCGCTACTCTGTCCTTTTGTCAGTGACTCACGTAATGCTGATACTTTTGGACTAAGTAATGTGTCAGAGCTTTCTAAAGCACTTTCTAAATTCTGATCTGCTAAACTGATACGTTGCTCAAGCACTACTTGGTATGCACCTGATCCAGACAAGCGCCATGTCGCATCACAGTTTTCTGCCACTAAATAAAAATTTTGCTTGCCGCTTTTATGATCAACTAAACGGCGCGATAGATTGCCTGTCGAATCTAAAATATCAAGCGTTACCGTATTATCACCACTATCGATATATCCCGTCAGATAATCGCCTTTGTCGCAGGGAACGCTAATATTTGATGAATGAGCCAAAGAATTTTTATTGTTTTTTGTACTATTTATTAGCTGGCCTTTTAAAGGACTGTCCATCGTTAACATCGCCGTCTCCGAACCAAATGCAGAAAATGACGTTGAATATAACAAACAAGCAAATCCTGCTATTGCCCATTTCTTAGAGAAAAATCCTGCGTATGTCATCCATTGCTCCTATTTTTATTTACTGACAAAAATCTAACCTCTACCGTTACAAGATGTCTAGCAAATGATACAAAGGTGCAATACTAGCGTACTTTTCCTATAAATGATATTAAAAATCATTCTCATTTAAACTCTATAACGCTTAATGAACTAAC
>NZ_JBQSXG010000108.1:0-10639 GCF_052378005.1 Psychrobacter sp. AOP31-B2-9 | reverse complement strand
GACTTTGATGCTAGCGCATCTAGGTCTTTTTTTCACCTTGCATTTGGTATTGCACTTCATGTGTTAATCTAAGATACATAAAATGGATTAATAAAAAATCTCCCTTTTGACCAGGATTTACCTTTTTTGGCTATTCGAATCATCAATATTGAATATTTCCCCTACTCTTCTGTTTGAATAAATTTATAGACTTTCGGGCTTTACAGATTTTAATTCTATATTAGAATTATACCCTACACGTAACAGTGAATTTATACACTTCGTCGCTAGGGAACTTGCATGATTGTCCGGCAGAAACTCAATACGTTTAAGATATTTTTCACCCTCCGCGGCTCAATCGTTCCCAAAATTTATCCGCAGATTCTGCTTGTCACCCTACTGAGCGTTATCGTTACGATTGTTCAGCACCTGTCTCCCAATACTTTTCCTTCCTACGGAACAGCGCCCTTTACATTGCTGGGGGTCGCGTTGTCACTGTTTCTTGGATTTCGCAACAATGCCAGTTACCAGCGTTGGTGGGAAGGTCGATGCCTGTGGGGCCAGCTGGTGTACGACGCCCGTAGTTTTACTCGCCAAGTGCTGTCCTTTGTAGATGAAGACACTCAGGCTGGACGCGAGGCTCAGCGATCGATGATTCATCTGACGATTGCCTTTACACATGCGGTACGCCATCGACTGCGTGGTACATCTCCTTGGCAAGAGATAGAACCGTTTGTAGCGCCGACACACCATACAGCCATGCATCAAGCCAAAAACCTGCCTGATTACCTGATGCGCTTAATGGGTAAACAGCTTGGGGAGGTACGCCGTCAGCAACTATCGTCAGAGCTGATGGTACAAAACATGGACGAGCGCTTGACGTCTATGACGATAGTCTTGGCAGCCTGCGAGCGTATCCACAATACACCTCTGCCATTTGCTTATATGTTATTGGTGCATCGTACAACTTATCTGTATTGTATTATGTTGCCGTTTGGCTTGGTGGCCTCATTAGGCTGGGTGACACCATTAATATGTGCGGTGATAGCCTATACGTTTTTCGGTCTGGATACACTCAGCGAAGAGCTAGAGGAACCTTTTGGTTTGGCGGCGAATCAATTACCATTAACTGCCCTCTCACGCACGATCGAAATCAACTTGCTAGAAGCATTAGGAGAGAATGATATCCCGCCAGATATCACTCCTATCAATAGCTACTTACAGTAGTATTCATCAGCTGATGCTCAAATAGCTAACTGTAAAAAAATATAGGCTACTCTAACTCCAAGTCATAGCAGTATCTTATGACTGCACTTGAATAATAAGATCAGCACCACTATAAATAGCCAATAAGTCTCTTAGGAGCTAACATTTTAATAAAAGCGAGGCACATACATCATGAGTGATGATCCCAAAAAAGCAGTGAAGATGACAGACTTAACACCCAATGAAGGTGTCATAAAAGGCAAAAAAACGGATATTCAAAACCCTGAGCTTTGGGAGTTTCCAATGAACTACCCATTAAGCATCATTGGTCATGAAGGCGAGCATGAGAGCCTGCTGAACGAAGTCAAACTTATCTTAGGTAGTCAGTTCCCTGATTTCGATTTGGCGTCTATCGAAGTCAAGCCATCAAGAACGGGGCGTTTTCACTCAGCCCGCGTCAATCTATACCTAACTGCTGCTGAGCAAGTTAATGCACTTTATGCCGCACTGGATAATGCCAAAACGGTCCGCATGGTTTTATAGATTGCTTAGAAAACGATAGCTCCTTTTTCGTCCGAATCGTCACTCATCAGTAGTAATATATGGGTGGCGATTTTTTATGGTTTGATGTACAATCTTCGCCCTTATTATTCAGCTTTTTACAGCTATAAATCGCTATTTCTTAGCTACGATATAAAAATAAAAGTGCAACCTATTTTTTACAAAATATTTTATTTTTTAACCAATCTTGGCTAGCCCTTATCCTACCTTTAGTTGCTGATAAAACAGCAGCATCTTCTCCAGATACAACATATAATTTCGATAAAATCAATATAGTATTTTCAAAAAATTCCCGCTATATTGTGTATACCAATTAATAAACACGCTACATCTAGTGCTCAGTGATTTTAGTCATCACTACGGGTATCGGCAGTTTTTTGCCTTAAAAAAGAGTAGCTAACGCCATTATTCAACGCAGTTTTAGCAGTAGTTTGATAAAAAACGTTGAGCGGGCTTTACCGTTTGACGAATAATATAAGCAACCAAAAATAGAGGCCAGCATGACACATATCGACAAAATCAAAGTGACCAAACGTGACGGACGATTAGAACTTATTGATTTGGATAAAATTCATAAGGTAATCGAGTGGGCAGCTCACGATTTGGACAATGTGTCGGTCTCACAAGTTGAGCTAAAGTCGCACATCCAGTTTTATGAAGGCATCAAGACTCGTGACATTCACGAAACCATCATTAAGTCTGCTGCTGACCTGATTTCTGAAACCACGCCTGATTATCAATATCTAGCCGCGCGCTTAGCCATCTTCCATTTGCGTAAGATTGCTTATAACAAATTCACGCCTCCGCATCTGTATGATCATGTCAAAACTCTGACGGATGCTGGCAAGTATGACGAGCATATCCTAGCTGACTATAGCCGTGCTGAGTTTGATGAGTTAGAAGAATATCTCGATCATTGGCGTGATATGAACCTTGCGTATGCCGCTGTCGAGCAAATGGCTGGTAAGTACCTCGTCCAAGACCGTGTCAACAAGACCGTGTTTGAAAGCCCGCAGTTCTTATATATGCTGGTCGGTATGTGCTTGTTTAGCCAGTATGACAAGTCGGATCGACTTGATTTCGTAAAACGCTTTTACGATGCAACCTCACAATTCAAAATCTCACTGCCAACGCCTATCATGGCAGGCGTGCGTACCCCATCGCGTCAGTTCAGCTCGTGCGTACTCATCGAATGTGGTGACAGCCTAGACTCTATCAACGCGACCACCAGCGCCATCGTACGCTATGTGTCACAGCGCGCTGGTATCGGCATCAACGCGGGTCGTATCCGTGCCCTTGGTAGCCCTATCCGTGGCGGCGAAGCACAGCATACTGGTTGTATCCCATTCTATAAACTATTCCAAACTGCGGTTAAATGCTGCTCACAAGGTGGCGTACGTGGTGGTGCTGCGACCCTATTCTACCCGCTATGGCATTTAGAAGTTGAGTCGTTACTGGTACTCAAAAACAACCGCGGTGTCGAAGACAACCGTGTGCGTCACATGGACTACGGCGTGCAGTTAAATAAAACCATGTACACGCGCCTAATCAAAGGGCAAGACATCTCGCTGTTCTCACCAGGTGACACACCAGGCTTGTATGATGCGTTCTTTGAAGATCAAGACAAATTCGAAGCGCTATATACTAAGTACGAAAACGATCCTAACGTCCGTAGCCGCCAGATCCCAGCTGCTGACTTGTTCAGCCTGATGATGCAAGAGCGCGCCAGCACGGGTCGTATCTATATCCAAAACGTCGACCATTGCAACACCCATAGCCCATTTGACGCGGCCGTTGCCCCGATTCGCCAGTCAAACCTATGCATGGAAATCGCCCTACCGACTAAGCCACTGGATAACATCAATGACGAAGCAGGCGAAATCGCCCTTTGTACGTTATCAGCGGTCAACTTGGGTAAAGTCGAAAACGTCAGCGACATCGAAGAGCCAGCTGAGCTAATCGTCCGTGCGCTTGATGCCCTGCTCGATTATCAAGACTATCCAGTAAAAGCGGCTCAAAACGGCAGCATGCGTCGTCGTACGCTCGGTGTGGGCGTGATTAACTATGCTTACTACTTAGCTAAGAATGGCGCACGCTACTCTGATGACAGCGCGCTTGGTCTGACCCATCAAACGTTTGAAGCATTGCAATTCTATCTCTTAAAAGCCTCAAACAAATTGGCAAAAGAGCAAGGCGCGTGCCCTGCGTTCAATGAGACGACTTACTCACAAGGTATCTTGCCGATTGATACGTACAAAGCCGACTTGGATAAAATCTGCCAAGAGCCGCTACATCTAGATTGGGAAACGCTACGTGGCGAGATCACCGAGCACGGTCTACGCAACTCTACCCTAACCGCCTTGATGCCGTCTGAGACCTCAAGTCAGATCGCCAACGCGACCAACGGTATCGAGCCACCACGTGGTCTGGTCTCTATCAAAGCCTCAAAAGATGGCATCTTAAAGCAAGTCGTGCCTGAGATTGATAAGCTAAAAGATCAGTACGAGCTACTATGGCAAATGCCAAACAATGACGGTTACCTAAAGCTGGTCGCTATCATGCAGAAATTCGTCGATCAAAGTATCTCTGCTAATACTAACTACGACCCTGTTCGTTATGCTGGTGGCCGTGTACCGATGAAGATATTGCTAAAAGACTTGCTAAACGCTTATAAGATGGGTGTGAAGACGTTGTACTACCATAACACTCGTGATGGTGCGAATGATGCCCAAGCGGATATGGAAGATGATTGTGCTGGCGGTGCATGTAAGATTTAGGGTTTTTTAGGTATCACGTTCTCTGTTGAAATACAGAGAACGTGATAATTACGTTTATGTCGACAAAGGAGGTGAAACCACGGTAACAAAAGTAAATTTTTCTCGAATTAATCAAACAAAGAGGTCAATAGCTCATGGCTAAGAATACGGGACGTAATACTCGCAGAGGTTCAGTGATAGGTCGAACTCAAATTAAGCATCCTAGTAACTCTGAACACTCAATTAAGAGAGATGCTAATACAGGTCAATTTATGAGTGGTATGAAAGGTGTGTATAAGGGGGTAGCACAAGAAATAGACGATAGAAGAAAATAAAAATGGCATTGATGATAAATCACCAATGCCATCGGAGATACTGAATACGCCAATATTCAATATCAGGGAGTTAAGACTATCGACTTCCACAAGTGGTAAGAAAATAGAGTAGTACTCCACATACAGGCTGCTATTCTAATTTAAAACTTACCCCTTGTCCAAATAAACCGTGAATTGATAGTCGCAAATGTTTCAGCTCAGGAGAAGTGAGCATGGAGAAATATCGTGATATCGATGGTAACTCTGGTATAGGCGCATATGAGGTCGGTAACGATTTTATAATTGTGCGTTTTAAGAAAGGTGGTATGTATCTGTATAACTATTCAATAACTGGTTCTAATCATGTTAACAAAATGATAGAGCTAGCTAGAATAGGAAATGGACTTAACGGATACATAAACTTAAACATTGAACACGCTAGTGCTAGAAAAATAGCATAGGTTATTAGTCTAACCTCAATGGTTTAGTGTTAGGGTGCTTCGACACCTTAGCACTATTAAGTATAAGTTGCTAAGAGGGATAAGAATTTGAATATTTCAGTTAGTAAAAAGCATTTTTTGAGAATTAATACTTGGGATGATATTTATAAAATGAGTGGATATACTGACTCATTAGATCCTAAGAAGGAAAAATTAAAGCAAGTTATTAATAAATATGAACTTCCAAATAAGGGTAGATGCGGTTTATCAAATTGTCGCACACCTCATAATATTGGATGTATTGTTGAAACTGAATCTGGTAGGTTGACTAATTTAGGAAATGACTGTGGCAAGAAGTATTTTGGAGAAAACTTTACGTCCTTGAGCAACAAACTTAGCAAAGAGATTGATTACTCAAACAAAATTGAGAATATAAAGTTAGCTAAATTGAGTATTGCTGAAAATTATATAAAGTTAAATGAAATAGAAACTGACTGGAAGAAGATTGAGAGCATTTATAGAGCTATAAAGTCTGAAGGTCTTGATAGACTATACGACAAGTTAGAACAAATGAAACATAGTAAGAGCTCCATTATTGCAATACAGCGTAGAGCTACAAAACCTGAGATTGAGCTTGAAGAGGTTAGAACAGGAAAAGACGTTCAAAATCCTTTCTACATTTCTGATAACTTAGGTGATTTGAAAGGTCTAAACTATCTTACTAATAGAATCAAAATTAAAGCCATGATTCTAAACAACAAAACAACTCTTGATCGTTTAAATGATTTTGATGAGGACAAGACAACTCTCAAAGAACTTAGCAAAGTGATCAAAGAGAATGAAAAATTAAACGATAGTGTTCGTGAAGCTCATAGTATTATTGCGGATGGCTTTAAGTTATTTAGTGCAGATAATATGAGACAATTTGCGCCTTTGATAAGTAGTAAAAGGCATAGAAAGCTAAAAAGGTTTTTAAATTGTTGTTTTGAAAGCTA
Source organism: Psychrobacter sp. AOP31-B2-9 (assembly GCF_052378005.1). Classification (NCBI taxonomy): domain Bacteria; kingdom Pseudomonadati; phylum Pseudomonadota; class Gammaproteobacteria; order Moraxellales; family Moraxellaceae; genus Psychrobacter; species Psychrobacter sp. AOP31-B2-9. The sequence goes on along the minus strand of NZ_JBQSXG010000108.1, from coordinate 4,388 downwards.
ATCAAGCGTAGGTTGGGTGGAGCTTGCGACACCCAACGATTTTAATTGAATAATACGTTGGGTCTCGTGCCTCGACACCAACCTACTTTAAAGCATAGAAAGTTGTTAAGAAAAAAGAAAGACGCCCTAGCAAGGATTTTTAGCCGCGACTATAGCGATATCCTGCTGACGACGATGGCTCTCAGAAAATCGTAGGTTTTCTCTTGCGTCAGGGCAAAGCAGATACAAGCGGTAGGCGGGATTGGCTACCCCAAATATTTAAATTGAACACAGTAACAAATAAGACCGGATTTTCATGCTAAAATTAGCCCTATATTTAGAGCTTAATTTTAACGGAGAATACGTTATGCAACCAATATTTGCGACACAAACAGCCAGTATCTCAGAGCTAAAAAACAATCCTTCTGCATTGATTAAACAGTCGGATGGTGAATCAGTTGCTATTTTAAACCACAACAAACCCGTGGCTTACTTAGTGTCATCAGACGTGTTTGAGCGCATGATGGAAGCGATGGACGATATGGCACTCAGCCAAACCGTGAGCGCACGGTCAAATGATGGGCAAACACCTATAAAGGTCGATTTAGATGACTTATAGTCTTGAGTTTCACCCATTAGCGTTAAAAGAGTGGAAAAAGATAGCGCCAAGTATTCAGCAACAGTTTAAGAAAAAATTACAGCAGCGACTATCAAACCCTCATGTGCCTGCGTCAAAACTCTCTGGACACACGAATACTTATAAAATCAAATTACGCACCATAGGTTATCGTCTGGTATATACCGTCAAAGATGACGTGGTAGTAGTTTATGTATTAGCAGTTGGCAAAAGAGAAAACAACAAAGTATATGACAGTCTGGCGACGCGCCAACCATAGAGCGAATATCGTTTATTTTATGGGTTACGTTGAATGCACCCTATGTCTTAAGCAAACCAACACTAAAATTTATAAAAGAATATATTATGCCTAGAATGAAACCTTCTTTAGAACAATATTCACTGATGCTTTGCGCCCTATTCTGGACAACCATCACTGTGTTATACGTATTTGGTATATCAGGAGGGCTGGTAGGCATCATTTCTATCGGTATATCGATATTGATCTCTCACCTATTTTATAAGCAGCAAAAACGATTGATGACAGCGCATGAACAGCTTGTATTTGCTCGAAAAAGCATATTTAACATTATTACTTTTTCTTGGATACCGTTAGTCCTCATTTACTTCTTTTATCTGGATGAAGACAAACAAGAGTTATTCATATCCCTATTTCACCCAAAAGTGTTACCCACCGCTTTTGTCAGTATAGGCATCGTTTCACTGATTGCCTTTTTAGGAATTTGGGTAACGACTAAAGGTTATGCTTATTTGTTAAAACGAGACATAGAGAAAAAAGCGTAGCAAATCAATATCAAAAACACTAAGGATGGTTTATGAAAAACCTTAAAATCTCATTACTACTATCAGCGCTAGTGTTAGCGACTAGCAGTTATGCTGAAACGACAAATAATGAAGAAGTAGCAGTTAATACACGTGACCAATGTGGCTACTACTATAGAGAAACATTGAGCCATCCTGTCATTAAACGTGACGCTGCCGTGACCGTAAATAAGGAAGCTGCCCAATACATCCAGCTCAAGCGTCAGTTCGCTGAAGAATACCTTATGAATGCTGATATTGGTAGCTTCAGCCCGACGGGTGCTAACTACGATTTTGAAGACAGTGACCAAATACTAGGCGCTCTATCAATGGGTGACATTTTATCGCAAAGCGAGGCTGTAAAAGAATTGATAAGCCTATTTGGCTATTACTACTTAGGCGAATACGTGCCAAAAGATGACTATCAAGCCATCACTTACTTAGAAAAGCTGGTTGAATATTATAAAACTACCCGTCCAGAGTATGTGGACGAGCTGATACTAGGTGTGGCTATGTCCTTAGATGGCGGCATCAGCAAGGCCAATCCGCTTTGGACAAATGACGATCCGACTCAGGTTTTTAATTTACTCATAAAAGCAGGGTCAATCGAAACAGAAGCGATGATGATCGATGAGGACTTTGACAGCTCAGATGCTGATTGTGTTAAAAACATGCTACCTAAACTTGAAGCCTTGGCTGATCAAGGCAGTCGTTTGGCCATTCATAGGCTAGAAAAGTATTATAAAAAGTTGAGCGCTAAAGGCACTGAAGCAGATAATGAGAAGATGATGTATTGGCAACAAAAAGCTGAAGAAAATCCGCTGATAGGCATCAAATGGAGTATTTAATTTAGGGCGTATCATTGAAATACACAAACAATAAAACGACGGAGGTCATGTGCAATATACCGCAATCATCAAAGACGGTGGCTTGTTTATCCCGAATGTATTTTCAGAGCTAGACGATGGTGGCTCGCATATCGTACAAGTCGAGGTTGATATTGCAGCGGTGCGTCAGCAGTTAGATATCAGTGAAGCACCAACAGCAGCCGTCGCCAAAAAAGGCACAACAAAAACAGCCAAAAAACCCGCGTCGAGAGCCAAAAAAAGTATAAAAAATTTAGCAGAAGACGCTGATGCAGACACCCTACGCAAGAGTGCGCTAGATGAATTAGAAGCACTCGATGATAGTGAGCTGAGTGAGATATTCAAAGCGTATATGAATGATGGACAGACACCAGAACAAATATCGCTAGAGAACTTATAACTAGAGTGTATAACACTCTACTATCCATCCCTATAACCTAATATTTTTACATACAGATTTATCACCGTATCCATTATAAAGGCAGTCTTATGACCTACTCAATTTTTTCTCAAACGCCAAACAATGCCCTAAAAGAACCGATGTTTTTTGGTCAGCCAGTCAACGTGGCACGCTATGATCAACAAAAGCACCCTATCTTTGAACAGTTAATCGAAAAACAGCTGTCGTTTTTTTGGCGTCCAGAAGAAGTTGATGTATCAAAAGACCGTATCGATTTTAGTAATCTGTCCTCACATGAACAGCACATATTTTTGAGCAACCTCAAATACCAAACCCTACTCGACTCTATTCAAGGTCGTAGTCCAAACGTGGTGCTATTGCCGCTGGTGTCTATCCCTGAACTAGAAACATGGATTGAGACATGGTCGTTTTCTGAGACCATTCACTCTCGCAGCTATACCCATATCATTCGTAACATCGTCAACGATCCCAACATTGTCTTTGATGACATCATGCAAAATGAGCACATTTTAGAGCGTGCCTCTGATATTGCCCAATACTATGATGAGCTATATCGCAACTCGCAGCTCTATAGCTTGTACGGTGCTGGCACGCACAACATCAATGGCGAGCAAATCACCGTCGATCTAAAATCACTGAAAAAGCAGATGTATCTGTGTATCGTTGCCGTCAACGTCCTAGAAGCCATCCGCTTTTACGTATCATTTGCCTGCTCATTCGCCTTTGCTGAACGTAAATTGATGGAAGGTAACGCCAAGATTATCAAGCTCATCGCTCGTGACGAAGCCCTGCATCTAACTGGTACGCAGCACATGCTTAATCTCATGCGTAATGGTCGTGACGATCCTGAGATGGTCGAGATTGCCGCAGAGTGTTATGAAGAAAGTATTGAAATATTCCGTAAGGCTGCTGAGCAAGAAAAAGAATGGGCAGGTTATCTATTCCAAGATGGCTCAATGATTGGTCTAAACAAAGACATTCTGTGCCAATATATCGAATATATTACCAATTTGCGCATGGAAGCCGTTGGCTTGCCAGCCGCGTTCCCGAACTCCAAATCAAACCCAATTCCATGGATCAATACTTGGCTATCATCTGACAACGTACAGGTCGCGCCGCAAGAGACAGAAATCAGCTCATACTTAGTCGGTCAGATTGACTCCGACTTGTCAGACAGCGATTTTGATGACTTTGAGCTATAAGCGCTAGACGCTTTATTTTAACGTTTTAACAGTACTGTAGCGCGTGAATGCTAACCTACGCTTTGAGTAGGTTCGTATTAACGCCAATAGGATAAATTATGACGTGGGTAATGACCAGTAAGCAAAAGTTCTATTTGCATGATAATGAAAGTCTGCTCGATGGGCTATTGCGTACTGGGCATGATGTCAATTATCAATGCCGCGAAGGCTATTGTGGCAGTTGCCGCGTTAAATGCATTGCCAGCTCACACAGCATTGATTATCCGTTTGAGCCACTCGCCATGATTGACGAAGACGAAATCCTGCCCTGCTGTTGCCGCGTGCAAGGGGTGATTCATATTAACCATGAGCCAATCGTAAAGTAGGGCGTGTTTGATATTCACAACCTTATCTATCTACAACCAAAAAAGCGCGCTATCTCAAACGATAGCGCGCTTTTTTGAGTATTACTCTATACCTTGTCTATTCTAAAAACATGCTGC